>JBEKTJ010000122.1:0-19675 GCA_049516155.1 Bryobacteraceae bacterium | reverse complement strand
GGTGAAGCACGGGCGGTGCATCTGTATCCGAGCGAAGTCTCGAGTTTGAAGAACGGTCCGGCACCCGAGCCGGAGCCGGGTGTGGAGCTGGCACGGCGGGATTCGGCCCCGCTGCTGGAGGATTTGCGAATCACGGATAAGGTGAGCCAGAATCTGCACGCGGAGATGGCGCTGCTGGCGGTGGCCAAAGCACGGCGGCATATCGGCAGCCGCGAGGCGGGCATCGCGGAAGAGCAGGCGTTCCTGGGCGAGATTGGCATCGACGGGGGGAGCTATACATTCGCGGATGGCTCCGGTTTGTCGCGGCTGGACTTGGTGACGCCTACGGCGATGGTTCGCCTGCTGGCGCACATGTACCGCTCGAAGCTGCGGGATGCGTGGGTGAGCCTGCTGCCAGTGGCGGGTCAGGACGGTACGCTGCATGCGCGGTTTGCTGACCCGGCGACGATGGGGCGCATTCTTGCCAAGACCGGCTCGCTGTCGCATGTAGCGGCACTGTCCGGGTATGCGCGGCGGAAGAATGGGGAGATGCTGGCGTTCTCCATTCTGGTGAATAACTATAACGGACCGGGGGCGGATGTGCGGGCGGCCATCGACCGCGTGTGTGCGCTGATGCTAGAGTAGTTCGCTATTCATTATTAGCGACTGGCCGGAAGCTCCGCCGCCGACGGCTTAGCGCCATTGGGAACGCGCTTTAGCGATATCGTCAGTTGTATTCCAGACGGTTCCCGGTTCGCGACGCTGACCGAAGCGCCGAACAAGGAAAAAATGCGGTGCGCCACCGCGGGGCCTAACCCCAGGTCCCCGCCGGGGGTCATGGCTTCCGCGATCGAGAACACATCGAAGAATTTCGAAATGGCGGAATCTGGGATCTTTCTGCCGCTGCTCACGACGACCGCCCTCAGTGAATCTCCAACAATCTCATGTGTCACGCAGACGGTCTCGCCGGCGTTTGAAAATTTCACGGCGGCCTCCAGCAATGCGTGCAACGCTCTTACCAACAAGTCCTCGTCTCCCACTACAAGCTCCGTCGCCGCCGATGCTTGGGCGATCGTCACGCGGCGGGATTCGGCGAACTTGGCAGCGCCCTCTACCGCGCGGCCCAAAACCGCACCGAAGCAGACCGGGGCGGATTTGAACTGATCTCCGTTGACGTCTATTTGCGTGAGAAGCAAAGCGTCGTCCAATATCTCGATAATCTTCCGGCGGGATCTCCCAAACAGGGCTTGGATCTTGCCGTTCTCTTCGGTCGAAGACATTCCTTCCATAATGAGTTCGCCCGCGCCCAGTAATCCGTTTAGCGGCGTACGGAACTCGTGCGAAATGAGCTTCAAAAAGTCGTTCTTTGCGCGATCGAGTATGGTCAAACGGTCAAGCGCGCCGGCTAGTTCACGAGTGCGGGCGGCCACCGCCTCTTCCAAGTGTTCATTCTGCGCCGTCAACGCCCGCTGCAGGCCGTTCATTTTGAGATGGGTTTCGACGCGCGAGTGGACCTCTTCAAATTGAAAGGGTTTGGATATGTAGTCGACCGCGCCGAACCGGAAAGCCTTCACCTTGTCCTGGGTTTCGTTGAGGGCGCTGAGAAAAATGACGGGGATTTCCGAGAGCGCCTCCGTCGCCTTGAGGCGTTCGCATACCTCATAGCCGTTCATCTCCGGCATGTTGATATCCAGCAGGATCAAATCGGGCGGATTGTCCATCGCCGCGGATAGCGCCAGGCTGCCTAGGGGAAACGAACTCACCTCATACCCTTCTTGCAGCAGCATTTCTTCCATCAGCATCAGGTTGGCGGGGTTGTCATCCACGATCATGATGTTGCCTTGCGGCAGCGCCTGGCCGGTTAGAGGCATGCTTCCTCCAGTAATCGCGTGAGGGCCACATATTCATACTTGTCCGCCAGCGCCTGTAGCGAGCACGCGAAAGGCAGATCTTCAATCTGGCCCACGTTACGGATGAGCTTATTCAAAAGTTTCTTGTTGCCGGCCCGGATCGCGCCACGGATTTCGGCGACCAGCGCCGACGGTAGCTGCCTGAGTCTCTCGGCGGTCAGGACCTCCAAGGCGGCAATGCTTTCGGTCCCGCCGGCTTCCTCGTAGTCATAGGCGATGCCGAGGAGCGGACGCATCTTTTCTAGTAGTTCGTCGTCGCGGCAGGGTTTCGCCAGGAAATCGTCGGCCCCGCTTTGCAGGACGGCTTGACGGTCGTCGTCCATGGCGCTGGCCGTCAGGGCGATGACTACCGTTTCCATTCCCCGCGGATCCGCTTTTATCCTTCGCGTCGCCTCTAACCCGTCCACGACCGGCATATGCACATCCATCAGGATCAATTCGGGGTTCCATTCCGCCCAAATTTGGATGGCGGCCTCGCCATTGTCCGCGCTTCGTACGGAAAACCCAATGTCTGCCAGCAGCTTCGTTAGCCAGCCCCGGTTCTCAGGCTGATCGTCCACGATCAGGATTCTGGGAACCCGCGTTCCAGCGCGTATGCCCACGACCCGGCGGCCCGCGCCACGCTCGGCGGCCGCTCCGGCGTTGCCGGCTGCGATAGGGACATCGAACCGGAATGTCGATCCTTCTCCCAGGTTGCTGGTAACGGTTATGTCGCCTCCCATCAGTCGCGCATATTTGCGGCTGATAGCCAGCCCCAAGCCGGTTCCTTCCTGAGTGTTCAGAGCGCCCTTAGCTTGGCTAAACGGCTCAAACAACATCTCTTGGTCCGCCTCCGTAATGCCGGAACCCGTGTCCCTAAACCGGGCCGACAGCCATAGCTGGCCGGCGTCCTTTTGCTCCACGGTGACATGCAGTTCGATCCGGCCGCGTGTAGTAAACTTGATCGCGTTTCCGAGAAGGTTGACCAACGCCTGGCGGATCTTGCCTTCGTCCGCCAAGACATACGGCACGGACTCCCCATCGACCAGCATTTCGAATGCAAGCGCCTTCGCCTGGGCCCGCAAGCGGAACATCGTAGCGAGATCGTTGAGCAGATTGGAGAGATTGAAGGTCACCGGATTGAGCTCGATGCGGCCGGCCTCGATCTTGGACATATCCAAAACGTCGTTGATGAGGGCCAACAGATGCTCGCCGCTGCGCAGGATGATCTTGAGGTTTGCTTTCGCCTCCAGTCCAACGGTCGGATCCCGCAACACCAATTGAGCGTATCCGAGGATGGCGTTCATCGGGGTGCGGATTTCGTGAGACATGGTCGAGAGAAATGTACTCTTGGCCCGATTGGCGGCCTGTGCCTCCGCCGCTGTTTCCTCCAGCCGCCGGTTCAGATTCGTGATGTCCCGTTCTACCCGCTTCCGCTCCGTGATGTCGCGAATGGCGGTGGGAACCAGCACTCCCTCCTCGGTCTCCAACGGGCTGAAACTGATTTCAACCGGGAACTCGGTGCCATCCTTGCGCAGCCCGTAGAGTTCCACACCCGCCGCCGTGGCGCGCACCCAGGGATCGGCAAAGAAGCCTGTGGAATGCTCCAGAGGCTCGCGGAAGCGCTCCGGAACCAAAATCTCAATCTGTTGCCCCAAAAGCTCTTCTCGCGGATATCCAAAAAGCTTCTCAACCTGGGTATTGACCAGAACCAGATCTCCCCCGCGATTCACGACCATCATGGCGTCCGGCGCGGCTTCGAGCAGGCCCCGGAATTTGGCCTCCGCAACCAGCTTCACCTGGGCAAGGCCCAGGCTGTCTTGCGCTTCCTGGCGCTCGGTCACATCCCAGCAGACGCCGATGAGCCAGGACGGGAGTCCCGTGCTGCTGCCGTAATATACTTTTCCGCGGATAGCCAGGGATCGGGCGGTGCCATCGGGCCACAATACGCGGTGTTCCAGGTTATATGCCGCGCGGCGTTCGACCGAAGCGTTGACCTCCTGCCGGACACGCTCACGGTCGTCCGGGTGGATCTGATTCATAAACGCGTCGAACGTCGCCGGGAACTGACCGGGCGGAAGGCCGAACAGAACCGAGCAATTCTCGTCTCCTGCGACGGCATTAGGAGTAATTTCCCAACTCCAAACGCCGATTCCAGAGGAATGCAATGCGAGGCGTCTGCGCTCCTCGCTTTGCCCTAGCGATTCAGGCTGGAAGGCTTCTTCGTTTTCCGTCAGCATCTACTCCACCCGCTTTCCATTAGTGTTGTCTGGTTCGCACCCAGCGACCTCATATCGTCAAAATCCCAGGCCATAGGCCCACCGGTGCACTCGCCTGAAGAACTATCGGCTGAGTTCGGAAAAAACTTGATGGGGGTGGATTGTGTCTCACAGCCGGACCGGGCGGTCGGATCTCCGCCGTCATGGGCATGATTGGCATGCTAAAATTCGACTAAAGACCTATGCCTATCTACGAATACAAGTGCGACGACTGCGGAACGAAGTTCGAGAAATTGGTGCGGAAGTCCGGCGGCGATGCGGGCGTGGAATGCCCGTCGTGCGGCCAAAAGCACCTGCGCCAGGAGTACTCCACGTTCGCCGCCCACGCCGCAGGTCCAAAGCAGGCCGATGGGCCGGTGTGCCCCAGCGGACGCTGCAGCAATCCCGGCATGTGCGGCATGAACATGAATTGAGTGAAAAAGAATGTCATGGTCATGGTCGCGGAGTACACCGGCCTGGCCTTCCTGCTGCCCGCCGCCACGCTGGTCGGCTACGCCATCGGCTACCTGCTCGACCGCGCCTTCCACACGCATTTTCTATACCTGGTGTTTCTGATCCTGGGCATCGCCGCCGGGTTTGTGCAACTGCTGCGGCAGATCGCGCGGGACACGCGAGACGATGAATCCTGAGCAGGCGTTCTACGACAGCGCGTTGCGCCGCATGACGCGCGGTATGGCCGCGCTGACGGCCACGGGAGGCCTGGCCTGCTTGATGCTGCGCGGCTGGAAATGGGGGTTGGGCTACCTGCTGGGGGCGGCCGCATCCTGCCTGAATTTCCGCTGGCTGAAGAGAGTGGTTGACTCGCTCGGCGGAACGCCGGACCGCCGCCTGAGCCCGAAATTCGCCATTTTGATGGGCCTGCGCTATTTGCTGTTGGCCGCGGGCGGCTATGTTATAGTGAATTTTACTTCTTTGAGCCTGCCGGCCGCTCTCGCCGGATTGCTTGTACCGGCGGCGGCTGTCATTCTGGAAATCGTCTTCGAACTGATCTATGCAGCATCATGAACATTTTGAGATCTGGCTCGCCAGGGTATTC
Source organism: Bryobacteraceae bacterium (assembly GCA_049516155.1). Classification (GTDB taxonomy): domain Bacteria; phylum Acidobacteriota; class Terriglobia; order Bryobacterales; family Bryobacteraceae; genus Bog-159. The sequence goes on along the minus strand of JBEKTJ010000122.1, from coordinate 14,492 downwards.
AACGATTACCTGCCCGGATTGGGCAACTTCATCCTGAAACTGCTGGGGCTGCCGGCCGAAGCTCGTCCGTGGGCGAACTTCATGGTCATGGAGATTCTGGTGGCGCTCATCTTGATTCTGGTGTTTGCCTTCCTGCGCCCGCGGCTTTCGATCGACAGGCCCGGTACGCTGCAGCAGGTCTTCGAGACGATCCATGACTTTATCGGCGGCGAGGCCAAGGACTCGGTGGGACACGACGCCGCGAAATACGTTCCGTTTTTCGGCACGCTTTTCGTGTTTATCTTGTGCTCGAACCTGATCGGCATCATACCGGGATTCGAATCGCCCACCATGGCCCCGCCGGTGACGGCGGGATGCGCCATCGCGGTATTCTGCTACTACAACATCGTGGGCGTGCGGGAGCAAGGCATCCTGCATTACCTGCGGCACTTCGCCGGTCCCATATGGCCCCTGGCGCCGCTGATTTTGCCGATCGAACTGATCAGCCACATGGCGCGCCCCTTGTCGTTGAGCGTCCGTCTTTATGCAAATATGTATGCGGGTGAGCAGGTCACGCTGGTCTTTATCACCCTCACCTACTTTGCGGCGCCCGCGCTGTTCATGGGTCTCCACGTTTTTGTTTCATTGTTGCAAGCTTATATATTCGTGCTGCTGACCATGATGTACGTGGCCGGAGCGGTAGCGCACGAAGAGCACTAATTAACGGCTTTATGCCGCAAATAACGGCTTTATGCCGCCCCTTCAGTGTGAGACCGGCTGTACGAGGATGACGGGAACCACCTCCTGGGGGCGATCTTAATCGAAGGAGCAGTACAGATGAAGACAAAATTGTTATTACTGGCGGTGGCGCTATCGGCGCTGGCCACCCCGATATTCGCCCAGACGCCCCCCGGCTCGCCTGCGGGCGGAAACGTAAACTGGGTCGCGATTGCCGCATTCGCCATGGCCATCGCGTCCGGACTTTGCGGTTTGGCGCAGTCCAAAGCCGCGGCTGCCGCTTGCGAAGGCATGGGACGGAATCCGGGCGCGGCAGCCTCGATCCGGTTCGCCCTTATCCTGAGCCTGGTGCTGATCGAATCGCTGGCGCTATATACGCTCATTATTGTTTTCAGGGTTTCGTAAACCGCTCCACGACGGTCGCGGCTCAGCAAATTCTCCGCCCTTTAGAGCTGCGACCGTCCGCACCAATCCTGCCAGAACTATCCTATTAAAATCAGCGCTTCAGCCGGCGCGGAACCCAAGAGCCGGTTTCCCCGCCCCTTACCGCCAAAAATCCCAAAAATAAACGCTGCAAGCGGACGTATTCGAGTTATACTACTGCCAAAATCGAGACGGAGGCTAGGTCATACTGGCATAGTACTTGGTGTAACGAGAGTCAATCCACAAACTAGGAGAAGTCCACAATGCAGCGCTATAGTCGCACACTTTTACCGCTGCTGGTCCTGTTCGCGCCCATGTTGTTCGCGCAGGGTACGGGCTCGATCACCGGCGCAGTTCGAGATAATACGGGGGCGGTAGTGGCCAAGGCGGAAGTCACCTTGACCAACACCGGCACCCAAACCTCATTGAAAGCAACCACCAACGCGGACGGCGAATACCTTTTCGCCGCCGTTCCACCCGGCGCATACGATCTATCCGTGAGCGCCGTCGGTTTCAATACGTACAGCGCGAAAGGCATCGTCCTGAGCGTGTCGCAGCGCGCACGCGTGGACGCCACGCTTGCCGTCGGAGAAGTGAAAACCACGGTGACCGTAGAAGCGGCCGCCGCCACCCAGGTGGAAACCGAGTCGAGCGAGGTCTCCGGCGTGGTTACGGGGAAGGAGGTCACCGGCCTTGTTTTGAACGGGCGCAACTACACGCAGCTCATCTCGCTGACCCCGGGTGTCAGCAACCAGACGGGCCAGGACGAAGGTACGGTCGGCGTTTATGGCAACGTCTCATGGAGCGTCAACGGCGGCCGCACCGAGTACAACAACTGGGAACTCGATGGCGGCGACAACATGGACAATGGCAGTAACGACACGCTCAACGTTTATCCCAGCGTCGACGCCATCGCGGAGTTCAAGGTCCTGACTTCCAACTACGGCGCGCAATACGGCCGCAACGGATCGGGCACCGTGGAGGTGGTGACCAAATCGGGCGGGAAGGAATTCCATGGCGACGCCTACGAATTCCTCCGGAACAACGACTTTAACGCGCGCAACTTCTTTGCGCCGAACGTACCGGAATACAAGAAGAACGATTTCGGATACACCGTCGGCGGTCCCGTGTATGTCCCGAAGGTGTACAACAAGTCGAAGGATAAGACCTTCTTCTTCTGGAGCCAGGAGTGGCGCTACGACCGGCTGCCGGCCACGTTCGATAACCAGGTGCCGTCGCTCCAGGAGCGGCAGGGCATTTTCAACGACGTTTGCCCGGCGGCGGCCAGTCCGGTAAACACGACCACCTATCCGAATTGCCCGGTCAACCCGCTGACCAAAGCGTATTATCCAAACAACACGGTGCCCATCGATCCGAACGCCCAAGCCATGCTGGGCATGGTTCCGGCGCCGACTTCGGGCAGCGGAGCGGACTCCTTCTTCACGGCATCGGCGGTGACGCCGACCAACTGGCGCGAAGAACTGGTCCGCGTCGATGAGAACCTTTCGGACACCGAGCGCGTATTCTTCCACTACATCCACGATTCGTGGAATACCATTACCCCCACGTCGTTATGGAGCGGCGACACTTTCCCCACGGAACAGACCAATTTCGTGGGTCCCGGCACCAGTTTCACCTTGCACACGGCTTCCAACTTAACACCTAGCCTGCTGAACGAGTTCACGTTTGCCTACACCGCCGATCACATTTTCCTGACCCCCTCCGGCGATTGGCAGCGGCCCTCCACCATGACCATGACGTCGCTCTTCAACAACGGGTATGACGGCAAGCTGCCCGGCATCCAGATCGACAACGGAGCGCCTTATGGTGGCGGGTTCACCGCGGACGTGGGTGGCAACGCCCCGTGGAATAATGCCAACCCCACCTACACCTTCCGCGACCAGATCGCCAAGATCTGGGGATCGCACAATGTCTACATCGGCGCCTATATTTCCTTAGCCCAAAAGAACGAAGACGGGGGTTCGGAACTCGGCGGGTACCTGAATTTCAGCGACACTTCGCCCATCTCCACGGGCAACGCCTGGGCCGACTTCCTGGTGGGCCGCATCGCGAACTACTCTCAGGTGAATCAGCAACTCAAGTATTACTACCGCGACAAAGTGTTCGAGCCGTATATCCAGGACGATTGGCACGTGAGCAAGAGACTGACGCTGAACCTGGGGCTGCGCATGAGCGGCTTCGGCGCGTACACCAACAGATATAACGAGTTTTACAACTTCTTCCCCGCACTCTACAATCGCGCGAATGCGCCCGAGATCGACGTTACCGGGAACATCACGGGCGTGCAAGGCGACTTGGTGCCTGGGGTGGGCAATCCGTACGACGGGGAGGTCGCCTGCGGCACGGACGGCACTCCCAATAGCTGCTCCAAGGGGCATTTCGTGAATTGGGCGCCGCGTTTAGGCTTCGCGTTCGATCCTACGGGACAGGGCAAATGGGCGATCCGCGGCGGCTACGGGATCTTTTACGAGCACCTGAACGGGAACGAAGGCATCTCGGGACTGGAGGGCGCGCCTCCCGGCGTTCTGGATCCCACGCTGTACAACATCGTAGGCTACACCAACATCGGCGGCAACGGCTTATCCGGCACCACCGGCATCACCAACTACTCCACTCAGATACACTATCCGTACGTGCAGCAGTGGCACTTTGACGTGCAGCACGATATCGCCAAGGATACGGTGGCGACGATTTCATACGTGGGCAGCAAGGGAACCCATTTGTCCTGGCAGCGGGATATCAATCAGCTCCAGCCCGTGACCAACAATCCGTTCCAGCCAGGGCAGCCCCTATCGGCCACACAATGCAACACGGTGACCGGCGCCTGGACCCCCAGCGTGACAGGCGTGATTAACGGCCAGACGGTGACCGGAGTCACGGCGCAGGATTTGGCCGTGGCCTGCGGATCGAGTGCGGCCGATCCTTACCGGCCATACATCGGCTACTCGAACATCACCCAAATCGAGCAGGGCGCCAACTCCATATACAATGCGTTGCAGATTTCGGCGCATCGGAACGCGAAGTACGCCCAATTTACGCTCGCTTACACCTGGAGCCATTCGCTCGACGACTCTTCCGACCGCTACGACGGCAACTTCCTTAACTCGTACGACATGGAGATGACGCGGGCCAGTTCGAATTTCGACCAGCGGCAAATCCTGAATCTCGGGTACGTATTCGATGCGCCGTTCTTCGAAAATACGGCGAAGCTCTCCGGCAAGATACTAGGAGGGTGGCACTGGTCGGGTCTCTTTACCGCGCAGACCGGGACGCCCTTTAGCGTAGTGGCCAACACCGGCAACGGCCTGATACCGGGCGCCGGCGTGGGCAACGGTACGGGCACCAACGCCTTCGCCGATGTAATCGGCAACCCGAACGCCACGCCGTCCACCGTCAACGCCGCCAACGTCATTGGTCCGCTGTTGTACAATCCGGGAGCGTTCGCGGCGCCGACCGGTCTGACCTTCGGAGATGCCGGCCGCAACCTCTTGAATAATCCCGGCCGCTGGAACATGGACACGGGCTTGTTCAAGAACTTCTTCTTGAACGAGCGCGCCAATCTTCAGTTCCGCGCCGAGGCCTTCAACGTCTTCAATCACACGCAGTGGAGCGGTATCAACAATTCGATCAGTTGCTACGGCGGCTCCAACAATTCCGCGGGCGACCCGAGTTGCGTTGTAGGCAATCCAAGCCTGGGTGACGCGGCCCAGAGCTTCCTGCACCCGAACGGTGCGCACAACCCGCGCATCCTGCAACTGGCGCTGAAGTTCTTCTTCTAGGCAGGTGGGGCAGACCATCGCCGTTGGTGGTCTGCCTCCTCCGGGAACGCAGTATGGCAATCAGCCCCGTACGCTGGCGGCGGGAATCTTGCGCGTTAAATCCAACATCTCGTCGCGGCTTTCCGCGCCGATGGTGAAGCAGTCCACGCAATCGAGCGAGAGGGCGAATTGCAGGCTCTCGTCGGCCTTGTGGCGCAAAGCCCCGGCGCCCAGGATCTTCATCCCGATCACGCCCTTCCCGGCAGCCTTCATCTGGCGCAGCACGCCGATGACGGTCTGCGGGTCGGCATCCATTGCCACTTGCGCGGGATTGATGCGCGCCAGGTCCACTTGCACCCAGGGATTCGCCGCGGCGGCCTTCAGCGCTTCCAGCGTATGGCAGGAGGTGCCGTGCGTGCGTACGATGCCTTTCTCGCGCGCTTCCGATATCACCGCCATGGCCCCTTTCTTGCGCTCCGGCCAATCGCCATCCATCATGCAATGCAGCAACAGAATGTCGATGTAATCGGTGCCCAACTCGCGCCGGAAGCGGTCCAGGTCGTCGCGCATCTCCTTTTCGGTGGAGGCATGCGTCTTGCTGAGGATCGCGACCTTCTCGCGCGGCACCCGCTTGAGCGCTTCCTTAACGTGCGGATGCGTGCCGTACTGATCCGCCGAATCCCACAGGGTCACGCCATTGTCGTAACCCGCATCGAACAACTCGGCCAGGCCGCGCAGACCCAGCTTGCGCGTCTGGTTGGAACTGCCCCCCGAGCCATCCGTTCCGCTGCCTTGTGCCAAGCGGCTCACCTCCACTTGCATGGGACCGAGTTTCACCCGGTCGGAGGCGAATTTCTGGGTAGTGCTGGCGAACAAATGATACGGAAAATTGGCGAACGCAGCCGCGCCGGCGGTAGCGGCGGTGCGCAGGAAGAATTCCCGGCGGTTGATCATGGTGATGCTCCTTCGCTTTCTTCAAGGAATAGCACGAATTGCGGCTGTGCGCATCGTTGTGTGATGAGGCGAATCTACAAGTACGAATGACGACGAACGCGTTTCAAGCCCGGCTCGATGAACTGACCCGCGTCCACAACGACCTCATCCAGCCCCAACAAACCATCCCGGAGGCCAGCCGCTGGTTCCAGCGCTATGGCAATCCGGTGCTCACCGCGTCTCACGCGCCCCTTTTCTGGCGCTACGACCGCGATCCCGACGTGGTGGCGGCGCCTGCGGATGGAGGCGGCGAGGTGGACGTGGACGTAAGGCTGCGCTGACCCGAATGACGGCTTTGGCGCCCTCCAAGCTACCGAGCAAAAACGCCGCAACCATGCGATGATAAGAACTAACGGAGGGTCTTTGCGGCGCGTTTTACCACTGATAACTATCCTGGCTTTGGTATCCCTGGCGGGAACCACCCAAACCGCTCTCATCATTCTGAACCCGTTGAATGGGCAACCGGGCCATCTGCCGGATGGCTGGCAAGTGAAGATCAATTACGGAATGCCTAAGATCGCCACTGTACGGGAAGGGAACAGCAACTATCTCGATCTGAAGAGCCGCGATTCCTCGTATGGCCTGGAGCGCGAGGTGGATGTGGATCCGCACCAGGCGCCGTACCTGACCTGGAAGTGGAACGTCAAGGAACTGCCCGCAGGCGGCGACTTCCGGCGCAGCAAGACCGACGATCAGGCCGCCCAGGTGCTGGTAGCTTTCGCCGACAAACGCGTATTGAGCTACATTTGGGATACTACCGCGCCGGCGGGAATCATGGAGAGTGCGAGCTCGATTCCGCTGGTGCACATTTACGCCGTAGTCTGCCGTTCCGGCGCCGCCGACCTGAACCGCTGGCTAACCGAAAGCCGCAATCTGGCGGGCGATTACGAGAAGGCGTATGGACGGCCGGCGCCCCGCGTGAAGGGCATCCGGCTGCAAATCAACACCCAGCATACCGGCTCCTCGGCCGAGAGTTGCTTCTCCGAAGTGGCCTTCCGCAGCGCTCCGTTGTCATGATCCTGGTAACCGGCGCCACCGGTTTTATCGGTAGCCATCTGGTTGATCGTCTCGTGTCGCAGGGCCGCGCCCTGCGATGCCTGGTGCGACGCTCTACCACGGCCGGGAGTCTGCCGCCCGCCGTCGAACTGGCGCACGGCGATCTCGAAACCGGCGCGGGACTCACGGAAGCGTTGCGCAACGTGGAGACTGTCATCCACCTGGCTGGCGTTACTAAAGCCCGGACTGCCGCGGATTACGATCATGGCAATGCGGTCGCCACGGAAAACCTGGTGCGCACCGCCGCGCATGTGGAGCGATTCGTGCACGTCAGCAGCTTGGCCGCCGCGGGACCCAGCCCGGCCGATCGGCCGCTCAGCGAGTGGGACGGACCGCGGCCCGTTTCGCACTATGGCCGCTCGAAGCTGGCTGGCGAACAAGCCGTGCTCAACTCAGCGCTGTGCGATCGCGCCATTATCGTACGGCCGCCGGTAGTTTATGGGCCGCGCGATCGGGACGTGCTGCAGGTGCTCCGCACCGTCGCGCGCGGCTGGATGGTGCAGATCGGCGCCGCTCCGCGCCGTTTCAGCCATATTTATGTGGGAGACTTGGTGGATGGCCTTATCGCGGCGGCCGATTATCCCGGCACGCGCACTGGCGGTGAAGTTTTCTACATGGCCAACGCCGCACCGGTCACCTGGGATGAATTCGGCAAAACGGCAGGCCGCCTGATGGCACGCACAGTGCGTACGGTAGCGATACCGGAGGGGGCCGCTTACGTCTTAGGCATGTGCGCCGAATGGCAGTCCGGCCTTACCGGAAAGGCTGGCATCCTGTCGCGGGACAAGGTGCGCGAGGCTTGCTGTACGGGTTGGGTCTGCGACCCCGGCCGCGCCTGCCGCGAGTTGGGCTTCCGCGCGGTAACCACCCTGGCGGACGGACTGCGGCGCACGCTCGACTGGTACAAGGAGGCGGGTTGGTTGAAGTTTTGAGGCAGGATAAGCCTCCCGGCCTGTCATGCGGGATGACACGCGGTTTTTGGCCGGTGGATAAAGTGGTGCTCCCGTATTATGCCGTGGCCGCCGCTGCCATTATCCTGTTTTGGAACCGGCTCCCGGACCCTGCATGGCTGCTCATTTGGCACGTGGGGGCAATTGGCCTCGCCATGCTGGCGATCCGCGGCGGGGGGCGCGCCAGTTGGATTTTCCGGCATTGGTATCCCCTGCCCTATGTGGCATGGTGCTACAGAGAGATGGCGGTGCTCATGCCGTCGCTTCGCACCTGGCAGGCGGACGCCGAGTTAGCGCATCTGGACTACCGCATCTGGGGCGCGCATCCAGCCGTTTGGTTGGAACGTATTAACACGCCAATCCTCACGGAATACTTGCAGATCGTCTATGCGCTATTTGTGCCGATGGTCCTGCTGATCGCCTTCCTGCTATGGCGGCAGGCCCGATACGCCGACTTCCGCTACTACGCATTTCTGATCGCGTTGGGCTTCCTGGTGTCGTACGTGGGCTACGTGCTGGTGCCTGCGCGCGGCCCTCGCTTCTTTCTGCGGAGCCTGCAAACGATGGACCTGCGGGGCCTGTGGGTCACGCGTGCGTTACAATGGAGTCTGGACCGGCTGGAGTCCAAGGCATGGGATTGCTTTCCCAGCGGCCATACGGAGCTGACCATCCTTGCGTTGTGGGGCAGCCGCTTGATTTCGAACAGGCTGTTTTGGATCTATTTTGCCTATACGTTGTCCATCATTTCTGCTACAGTTTATCTTCGATACCATTACACCGTCGACCTGCTGGCCGGGGCAGCCGTGGCCGGTCTTCTAGTGCTGATCGCACCTGGCTTATACCGAATCTTAGGCAAAGGGGCCGCTTAGTTGGGAGATGTAGAAATCGTCGCGGTTCAGGATAAACGATCGTTGGAAGAGTTTGTGGACCTTCCGTACCGGCTGTACCGCCACCACCCCTATTGGGTGCCTCCGTTACGCATGGCCCAAAAGGAATTGTTGAATACCAAGAAGCACCCGTTCTACGCGAATGCCGAAATGCAGTGCTTCATGGCGCGACGGGACGGGCAGGTTTGCGGACGGGTAGCGGCGATCCTGGACCGGAACTTCAACGAGTTTCAGAAGGAAGACGCGGGGTTCTTCGGGTTCTTTGAATCGGCGGACGATGTGGAAGTGGCCGGCGCGGTGATGCATGCCGCGCGCAAGTGGCTACGGGAGCGTGGCGCCAAGGTGATTCGCGGCCCCGTCAGCCCGTCCACGAATTATGAATGCGGCATGCTAGTGGAAGGCTTCGATTCCAGCCCCAACGTGATGATGCCCTACAATTCGCCCAGCTATCCGCGCATGCTGGAAGCCGTGGGACTGCGGAAGGCGAAGGACTTGCTCGCGTACTGGTCCACCCCCACCGAGGTGAATGGCGCTAAGGTGGAACGCGTGGCGCGGCGCGCGGCCGGCAGCCAGGACGTGGTGGTCCGCACGATCAACATGCGGAAGTTCGACGACGAAGTGCAGATGCTCTGGAAACTGTACAATGCCACGTGGGCGCAAAATTGGGGCTTCGTCCCCATGACGCGGGAGGAGTTTCTGCACGAAGCGGCCGAGATGAAACAGATTCTGAAGCCGGACCTGGTCTTGATCGGCGAAGTGGCGGGGCGCGCCGTGGGCTTTGCGCTGGCGTTACCCAATATCAATCTGGCGCTAAAACACGCCGGCGGCAAATTGTTTCCCCTTGGACTCTTCAAAATCCTGTATCATCAACGATTGATCAAAGAATTGCGGGTGGTCGCCCTGGGGGTGGTGGAAGAGTACCGAACCGTCGGGGTGGCCGCCGGGTTTTACGCCGCGCTGATCCGCAACGCCCGGCGGCTGGGCTACGGACTGAGTGAAATGTCCTGGATATTGGAAGATAATGTTCTGATGAACCGCTCCTTGAAGGCTATGGGCGCCAAAAAGTACAAGACCTACCGAATCTACGAATGGGATTGAGAACGATGCGCAGCTCTTCGACTACCGTCATGCATAGCCGAAAGGCCGGGGTAAGCCATGCCCGATCCACCGACCTCTTCGACAAGTGCCGGAATTTCACGCGTCCGGGCGACCTGCAAGCCGCCGGACTCTACATGTATTTCGAGGTCTTCACGGAGCGCGAAGGTTGCGGTCCGGGCGAGGTCCGCATGGGCGATCGCAAGGTGCTGATGTTCGGCTGCAACGATTATCTGGATCTGATCACGCACCCCAAGGTGAAGGAAGCCGCGGTGCAGGCTGTCCGGAAATATGGCAGCGGATGCAGCGGTTCGCGCCTGCTGAACGGCACATTGGATCTGCACGTGAAGCTGGAGGCGGAACTGGCGGCTTTCGTGCATAAGGAAGCGGCCGTCATCTTCGGCACCGGTTTCCAAGCCAATTATGCGACGCTCGCGGCGCTGGCCGAAAAAGGCGATGCGCTGTTGTGCGACCACAATCTGCACGCCAGCCTGGTGGAAGGCGCGCTACGCTCCACGGCGCGTACCGTACGCTTCCGGCATAACGATCTCGATCATCTGGAACGGTGCCTGGAAAATTGCCCGCCGGAGGAGCGCATCCTGATCGTCTCCGAGGGCGTGTTCAGTATGGAAGGGGATATCGCGGATCTGCGCGGCATCGTCAACCTGGCCAAGCCGTATGGCGCGCGCATCTATGTGGATGAGGCGCACGGCATCGGCGTCCTCGGACCCACGGGCGCGGGCGCGGCCGAGCACTTGGGGGTGCTGGACGATGTCGACATCATCATGGGCACGTTCAGCAAGTCGCTGGCGTCGGTGGGCGGCTTTGTGGCGTCCACCAAGGAAGTCGTCGACTATCTGAAGCACACCGCGCGGCCGTTCGTGTTTTCGGCCAGCCTGCCGCCCGCTTCGGTGGCCGCGGTGGCCGCCGCGTTGGAAGTGATGCGCAAGGAGCCCGAGCGCCAGCAAAGGCTGCTGCACATCGCCGGACGGCTGCGCCACGAACTGCGCCTGTGCGGCTTTCCGGTGCTGGATGGCGAGACGGCCATTGTACCCGTGGTGGTGCAGAACGAAGTCGACCTTTGCCATCTGTGCAAGGCGCTGCTGGAGGAAGGCATCTATATCAACCCGGTGCTGCGTCCTGCCGCCGCGCAGAACCTGCTGCGCATCTCCTGCACGGCCGCGCACACCGAGCGCCAAGTGGAGCGGCTGGTGGATACGCTGGACCGCGTGGCGAAGCGGCTCGGGATCGAATTCTAGCTTTTCCAATGCCGTTCAAGCGGGTAGGACGGCCGAAGAAGCGGAGCCCACCTTAAGCCTCGGTAGCCCGGCGTGTTTGGGTGCTCTAACGCGAGACGGTCGTTCTCAAAATCTAGCGCAAGCTTCTCAGTAAACTGTTGCCTCGTGACGCCAGCCGCGAATTATGCTGGCGAGCGTTCCTTTGGGCAAGGCCTTCGACCCATGAACGGGAACGGGCACGGTCCGCGGGCGACTTTCCTTGACCATCATGTGGTGGCTACCCTCGATCCGGTCGAGGCGAAATCCGAGGTTCTCAAGGGCACGGATGGCTTGCCTCCCATTCACCGCCGGGAAGCTTGACACCTTAGCCAAACCCTACCAGCCGCTTGAGGTCTGTCAGCTTGACCGCGGAGAGTGGAATTTTCTTGTGGTTGGCCTCCATGGACTTGATATAACCGCGGATCATTTCCGCAATGTTGTCAAGAGCTTCCATCTCATTTAGCGCCAAGCGTGGACATGCCGTGGAGTTCCTTGACATACGTAACGAACGAGGAGGTCTCCTCATCGAATTCCATGTCAATGGTTACCGTCTTCGTTCGGGCGAGCGGGTGGGCGAGGTACGCATGAGGATCCGGGGTCTTCAGGAATCTCTTGGATGCCTTTTGCTCAGCCGCCCTACGGGACTCGTCATATACAAGAATGCTCGGGGCTTCCACCACGGACGCCACGTAAGAACCGTCCTTCTGCGGAAGGCTGACAATATGAAACCGGCGTTGCGTCGGAGGGTGGAGGCATGGTTTCCACGGAGAATTCGAGGCGGCGTGCGAAAACGGAAAGTGGGTAGTGGGTCAATTTGGATTTGGAGGGCGGGCAATTCTGCCCGCAGCCGGCTTTTCAGCCGGCTCTGGCCGCCTCAAAGGCGGCTGCGCCAAGATTGGCCGCCCTCCAAAATCCAAACTGGCCCACTACTGGAAAGTGGTGTGGAAAATGCGCCGGAACCGGGTTCTTGAGCCGCAAGCGAAGCATGGTTTTCCTTTATGATAGCGCCCGCACGCACCTGTTGCTGCGGAACCACGCCCCTCCCCTGTCCAGCGTGTCGTTGTGGATGCCAGACGATTGACTGGGGGCGCACAGGCCTTGCCGCCGTCCACGTCATCGAACCGGCGCGACATTCGTGCGTGGACCAGTTTGCCGATTCGGCGCTTCATTCACCATGTAACGAGGTCGCGCCGCCGCGACACAATTTGTAAGGCCCGAGCCCGAGCTTGCTCGTCCTCCCGGATTTTTCTCCCGAGCAACTTCTTCCTAACGTTCGTCGGAAAGATATGCGCGGACTGTGCTGAGCGCGTACACCGAAAGCTCTGCAACCTCCTCCGCCTGACAGCCCCCGTTCGGAGTCGCTGAGCATCTCGTCTCGAAGCCGACGCGCAGACGAGACGTCGTCCGGAGCGGCGGTGTCTGCTACTTCGGAATCCCCCTCGTCCGCATCCTCGCCGCCCCCGAAATCGCGGATGACCTCGGGATCAAGCACCAACAGATCCGGCAACTGAACCTTCTTGACGCCAATCTGATTGCGCTTGCAGATCTCGACAAGCGATTCGCCGTCAATCAGGTATACGGGGCGTTGGTTCTGTGACGGCTTTGATTCTTCCTGTGCGTCCGCGCTGAACTTGCCAGTCGTCACAACAATAGCCGTGTCCTTATTCCCTGGCAGGCCACGCAACATTCGAACTTCCTCAACTCCTACTGTCCTCGTCGTCCACCGCTTGGCCGAAACGATGGCTCGTGCCTCGACAATTCCGCGACGATAGGTTATACGAGCGTCGGCTCCGCCATCACGCGTCGCTTGCGTGATGCGGACATCCTGAACGCCCCCGGCAGAACAGGACATTTCTACTTTGCAGAGAATAGGACATTTCTATTTTGCCTTGACATCCGCGTTTTGGCCCACCCACCGCTCGCCACACCCGCTAAACTAATAACGTCAGACTTTTTCCGCCGCACGGGCGTCTTTTCACATGGAGCCGGAACTTTGATCTTTCGGGCGGTCGAGGATTCGTAAGGCGCGCTGGGGTGATGTCGAGGCCTATAACCTGCTCATTTCCCAATCGGAAAGGCGCGTCTACAATTACTTGTTGCGCATCGTTGCCAACCGCGAAGACGCTCTGGATCTGAGTCAGGACGTTTTCTTGAAGGCATACCAGAATCTCCGCAAGCTGGACGACCCGGCGCGTTTGGCCCCGTGGCTTGTACCGCATCGCCCATAACGAGGCCTATTCGCTGTTCCGCAAGCGGCGGCCCGACGGCGAAACCGAGGAACTCCAGCCCCAAGACCTGGAAGGCGCGGCCACCGTCTGCGGCAATGCCGTCTTCCCCGTGGAGTTGACCCTGGCCCCATCTACATTCGGTTGGAGTAAGATGAAGGCAGGGGTCGGCGATGAATCGCGAAGCGCTACATGATCTGGTAAATCGGATTCCAGAGCAGGATCTGGCTTCCGCCCAGCGGTATCTGCAATACCTGGCGACGAGCCCCGCGTATCGCGCAGCAATGTCTGCTCCACCCGACGACGAACCCGTTACAGCCGGCGATGCCGAAGCGATCGAGAAGGCGGCTGGCGAAATCCGTGCGGGCAAGGTAGCTTCGCACGACGATGTACTCCGTGAATTCGGCTTGGGATGAAGTTCGTTTGGCCCGAGTCTGCGCGATCCGAATTGCGCGCCATCGACCGTGAGACGGCTGTTCGAATCCTTCGTGCCCTGACCCGATACGCCGACTCGGGCGAGGGTGACGTAAAGGCGCTCGCCGGACGGTGGCAAGGTAACACTCGGCTCCGGGTCGGCGACTACCGAGTCATGCTCCGCGCACTGCCGGACCGAATTGTGATCCTCCGCATTCGGCACAGAGCCGATGTTTATCGCTGAGGCTCAGGCTAAATTCCTGCCATCCTGCGGTAGTGTATGGTCAGGCCGACGAGGCGCACCGGCAGGTCTTCTGCCTTGGGGAGGAGATCCCCACGCACCGGCTTCAATTCCCGCCGACTCGGCGGTCGTGCGCACGGCCCGCGCTTCCGCAGCCCCTTGGACGCAGCACCACCCCGACCCCCCGCCCGCTAAACTAATAACGTCAGACTTTTTCCGCCACCGAGGCGTCTTTTCACATGGAGCCGGAGCTTTGATCTTTCGGGCGGTCGAGGATGCCGACCTGATTCGTAAGGCGCGCCGGGGAGATGTCGAGGCTTATAACCTGCTCATTTCCCGATGGGAGAGGCGCGTCTACAATTACCTGTTGCGCATCGTGGCCAACCGCGAAGACGCTCTGGATCTGAGTCAGGACGTTTTCTTGAAGGCATATCA
>JBEKTJ010000121.1:0-19863 GCA_049516155.1 Bryobacteraceae bacterium | reverse complement strand
CCGCGATGGTGGCGTCGATGAATTTGCGCACTCCCGCGTAGCGCGCGAAGTAGCTCTCGATGTAGGACTGGGCGTCGCGCTGCGGAATGCCTAACTGCGCGGCCAGACCGAATGCGCTGATGCCGTACACGATGCCGAAATTCACCGCCTTGGCGTTGCGGCGCGCCTCCGGCGTGACCATCAGCGGCGGCACACCCATGACCTCCGCGGCCGTGCGCGTGTGAATGTCTTCGCCGTTGCGGAACGCCTCCACCAGCACCGCATCGCGCGACATGTGCGCCAGCAGACGCAGTTCAATCTGCGAGTAATCCGCCACGATCAACTTCCAGCCCGCGCGCGGCACGAACGCGGCGCGGATCTCGCGCCCCAACTCCGTGCGGATGGGAATGTTCTGCAAGTTCGGGTTCGACGACGATAGCCGGCCGGTGGCCGCGCCGGTCTGGTTGAAGCTGGTGTGCAGCCGCCCGGTTTGTGGGCCGATCAGCGCCGGCAGCGCATCCACGTAGGTGCCCTTCAGCTTGGTGAGCTGGCGGTATTCAAGCACCTTGCGCACGATCTCGTGATCCGCCGCCAACTCCTCCAGCACGTCCGCGGCAGTCGAAATGACTTTGCCTTTGCCGTACTTGAACGGCGCGGGCAGCCGCAGATCCTCAAACAAAATGCGCCCCAATTGTTGCGGCGAGCTGATGTTGAAAGGCTTGCCCGCCAGCGCGTGGACCTCCGCGGTCAGGCGCGAGATGTCGCGCTCCATCAGTTCCGAGAGCCGCCCCAGTTCGGCGCGGTCGATGCGAATGCCGGTGCGCTCCATGCGTGCCAGGACGCGCGCCAGTGGCAGCTCGATCTCCGTGTACAGCTTTTCCAGGCCGCGCTCGACGACCGCGGGCCGCAGCGCTTTGTAAATCTCCAGGGCGATGTCGGCATGCTGCTCCGGCGCCGATCCCAGCTTCAGGTCCAGCCGCCGGCGCGCCTGCTCCTCCAGTGGGCAACCCGAGGGGTCGGCGTCCAGCAGAAAGGCGTACAACATGATGTCGTGATCGAAACCGCCGCCTTGAATGCCCAGCTTGTCGAGCGCCAGCAGCGCGGACTTCACGTCGCACGCGATCTTGGGGCGTGCGGCGTCTTCCAGCCAGGGCCGCAGCGCGTCGATTGGCGCCAGAGGAGCCGAGCGGCCCTCGCCGGATCGCCACGCCGCTCCAAGGGTGCTCGGGTTGATGTCGAGATCCAACTCGCCGGCGCGGGATTCCGAGATGGAAACGGCCACCGGCGCGTCCGCCGGAATCGTGCGCAACCATTCTGCCAGCGCGGCGGCCGATTCCAGCGGCTGGTAATCGCGCGCGCGGGTGTCTTCGCTGGGGCCCAATTCCTTCAACAAGCTGTGGAATTCAAGGTCTTTATATACCTGTTTAAGTGCATCCGGGTCCGCCTCGCGCGCGCGCACCGATTCAATTTCGAATTCGATGGGCACCGCCGTATCGATGGTCGCCAGACGCTTGCTCATCAGGATGCGCTCGACGTTGTTCTGGAGGCTCTCGCGATACATCTTGCGCTCCACCTCGGCGGCGCGCTCGATGGCCGCCTCCACGGAGCCGAAGCGCTCGATCAAATCGCGCGCGCCCTTGTCGCCGATGCCCGGCGCGCCCGGTATGTTGTCGATGGCATCGCCCTTGAGTGCGAACAGGTCGGCCACCTGCGCCGGCAACACGCCCAGAAACTCCTTGACCTTGCCCGGATCGTACCATTCGTCGTCCTTGGCGGGATTCAACATGGAGACGCGCTCGCTGACGATCTGCATCATATCCTTGTCGCTGGAGACGATGACCACCTGCATGCCGGCTTGCTCGGCGCGGCGCGCGATGGCGCCGATGACGTCGTCGGCTTCGAAGCCGGCGAATTCCAGGATCGGTATCCGCATGGCTTCCAGGATGCGGCGGATGTGCGGGATTTGCTCGCCCAAATCCGGCGGCATCTCGGTGCGGTTGGCCTTGTACTCGGCGAACTCGGCCATGCGCGCGACCGGCGCCCCGCTCTCGAAGACGGCGGCGATGTACTCGGGCGCATAGCTCTTGGCCAGCTTGCGCAGCATGTTATTGAAGATGTACGCGGCCTCGGTGGAGAGTCCCGCGCTGGTGCGCATGGGGGGCGCGGCGGTGCGGGCGCGGGCGTGGTAGGCACGGAAGATGAATCCGAAGGAGTCGATGAGGAAGAGCCGGGGCTGGTGCGCCACAAGGTTATGGTAGCGTGGCACACGCACTAATGCGTGCCGCGTTGGCACTCGTGCCGACGCCTATCCCGCGTTGCCGGCTGGGGGTCTCCCCATGCGGCCCAACCGGCTCCAGCGCATGCAGTCCGATACCCGCGGATGCCTCGTCCCGGCGACCAATGATATGCTCGAAGAGTGATTCCCCGCATCGTCATCGAGCCAGGCAAGCGCTCCGGCCAACCGTGTGTCCGCGGGTTGCGCATCACAGTCTGGGACGTGTTGAGTTGGCTCGCGGCGGGCATGACCGAGCAGCAAATCCTCGACGACTACCCAGAGCTGGAGCCCGACGATTTCCGCGCTGTGTACGAATTTGCCTCCCGGATGGGCAGGCGTGTGGCACTGTGAAGTTGCTGCTGGACGAGAATCTTTCGCGCAAACTCGTCGCACGCCTTACTGAGTTATACCCGGGGGCGGCCCATGTGGCGCAGTTCGGCTTGCTCGCAAGCTCGGATCGCGAGATCTGGGAGTTCGCCAAGGCTAATAACCTCGTCATCGTCGGCACCGACTCGGACTTCTACGAACTCGCGGCAACGCTGGGACCTCCTCCAAAGGTCGTGTGGTTGCGGCGCTGGACCCACTCGACGAAGGACGCCGAGCAAGTGCTCCGGCGCCAGGCTATTCGGATAACAGAATTCGCCGCCGACCCCGAACTCGGCGTCCTGGTGTTGGACCGTGGTTGACGAGAACTTAGAGACCCGCTCCCGATTTCGCTGGAGACGATGACTACCCGCGCGCACGCTTGCTCCGCGCGGCGCCGATGACACTCGTGGGCTTCGAAGCCCGACAATGATCAACCCGGGACTCGAACGGCTATCGAGGAACCGGGCAAAGTGCGGAGGCATGGTCTTGCGGTCATGGGATATCAAAATCCGCCCGAGATCGGCCGCTCTGCGAAGCACTTCCTGATCGGGTAAGCCGACAATCCCTGCCGCGCGGGCATCCTCAAAATCGACGGCCCGTTCACGGCGGCGGACGCCAACAACGATCTTTTGGTTGAAGTCTGCATCAGCCTGGAACCGGGGATTCATGCACTGGGGCTTGGGATCCCGTGCCGGGCGGCCTCCAGCTTGGAATAAAGCGCCGGATGCTTACGACGGGCCTCGTCTCGCATCCGGGCGAATTCTGCCTTTGCGTCCAGCAGGTATGCGTCGATGCTCTCCCGGTCCGCCAAGTAGAATGCGACAGCCTCGAAGACCTGTTCCAGGCTGAGGGCAGGGAACGATTCGGCGATGCATTCTGGCGATTCGCCGCGCAGGAAGGCATATACGACGGAGTCAAGGGACACTCGGCTCCCTGCCGTGTAATATCCGCCCTCGCGCTGTTCAACGTATCCTACCGCCATAGTGCGCCTGTGTACAGTATAGGCGAGCGGCGCGCGATGACGCCGATGACGTCCTCGGCCTCGACGCCCGCGAATTCCAGGATAGGTATGCGCATGGCTTCGAAGATGCGGCGGATGTGCGGGATCTGCTTTCGGAAATCGGCCGCGCCGCCGCCCGTTATAATCTACCGTTGAGACGGAAACTCCTGACCACCGCCTACTGGACAGTTCCTTCTATCTTCTGCCTGATTTTGTACTGGCCCGGACTGATGGCATGGTTTCAACAGGATGACTTCGTCTGGCTGAACCTGCCGAACCAGGCGCACGGATGGGACGGCCTCTTGCGGACGCTGTTCCAGCCGACCGTCCAGGGAACCTGGCGTCCCCTAAGCGAGCGCGTGTTCTTCCTGGCTTTCGGCGCCATGTTCGGCAGCGACGCACTACCGTACCGGATTTGGGTGTTCCTCACCATGTTCGCGAACTTGGCGCTGGCCGAGTCCGTTACGGCGCGGCTCACGGGCTCGCGCACGGCCGGTTTCTTGGCTGCCGTCTTCTGGGTGGCGAACAGCAAGCTGGCCACCGTCATGTCGTGGACCTGTGAGTACATCCTGGTGGCTTGCGGCTTCTTCCTGCTGCTGGCGCTCCACTTTTTCCTGCGGTACATCGAAACCGGCGAGCGCCGATATTATGCGTGGACCTGGGCCGCCTTTCTAACCGGCTTTCTGGCTATGGAGACCAACATCGTGTTCCCGGTCCTGGCCGCCAGCTACGCGCTCCTGTGCGCGCGGCCGTACTTCCGGCGGACGCTGCCGTTCTTCGCGGCGTCGGCGGTGTATGGCATCCTGCACCTGGCGTTGGCGCCAAATCAGGGCACCGTGCCTTACACGATGCATTTCGATCGCGCGATCCCGGCCACCTTGTGGACGTATTGGCGCCGTTTGTTCGAGCCGATTGGCCTGCGCCCGGAGGCTCCTTTTACTCCCGTGGCGAGCGCCGCGTTGATGGCGGGTTGCACGGTGGCGCTGCTGGCGTTCGCCCTTTACCAGGCACGCCGGAAGAACTGGTTGGCGCTGGTCCTGTTGGGTTGGTATTTCATCATGCTGGGTCCCGTGGTGCCGTTGCGAGACCACATCACGGACTACTATCTGACGTTGCCCGCGCTGAGCCTGGCAATGTTGGGAGGCTACGCGGTAGCCTGGGCCTGGCGTCGAGGTTTGGCTTTGCGGATTCTGAGTGCGCTCCTGGCGGCCGGCTTTATTGTTCAACACGTGCCCGTGGGGCGGAGCATCGCGAATTGGTATCGCGCGCGCGGCGATGTGCAGGAGGCCTTGGTGCTGGGGGTTGCGCGCATCCACGAACTGCATCCGGGTAAAGTGATCCTGCTCGACGGTGTTGACGATAACTTGTTCTGGGGCGCCATCCAGCAGCGCCCTTTTCTATTTCTTCGGATTCCGGACGTCTATCTGACGCCGGGCTCCGAAGCGACCATTTCATCGCATCCCGATATGGGCGACGTCTCCGCATTCGTCTTGCCCGCAGACGAGACCCGCCGCGCGCTGAACCGGGACCAGATTGAGGTATACCGCGCCGGCGCCGGACCGCTGCGCAACATTACGCATCAATACGTACCGCCCGAAGGCACGGCTGGCGGCGCCGGACCGGTCCGCCTCGACGTGGCCGATCCCCTGGTCACGGACCGGCTCGGTACGGGCTGGTATCCGGTCGAATCGGGATTTCGGTGGATGGCGCGCATCGCCAGCGTGCGCATGCCAGGACCGCGCGCGGCCGGCCGGCAGTTGTACGTGACCGCAATCTGTCCGGCGGCTCAAGTGAAGGATGGCCCACTAGATATGACCATGATGGTGGACGGCGTCCGCCTCCCGCCGGCGCAATTCACGAAGGGCAATGCCGAGCGGACCTTCGCCTTCGCGCTACCGCCGGAGGCTATCGGGAAGAACGAGATCGAGATCACTGTGGAAGTCGGCCGCACGGTCCGCGTGGGCGCCGATCTGCGGGATTTGGGCCTGGCGTTCGGGCGGTTCGAGATTAAGTAATCGCCCGCCGGACGTATATCGGATACACTGGTGCCGAATGAAGCAAACTTTATCCGTATCGACGATGGCTCTGGCGCTGCTTGCCCCGGGCCTGCCGCTGCCGGCCGCCCAGCCATTCGCCGGCCGCTGGGACCTGACAGTCACCACACCCAAAGACAGTTATCCCTCGTGGATGGAATTCACCACCAACGGCGGCCAGCCGCAAGTGCGCGTCGTGGGACGCGTGGCCAGCGTTCACCCGGCGACGGATGTCAAGCTGGATGGATCGCGCCTCTCCTTCACGACCTCCGAGTGGTTCGATGGCCAGATCAAAGTCACCTGGGAATTTCAGGCCGCGGGAGGCAAACTCACCGGATCGCAGAAACGCGCCGACGGCGTGGAAGGAAAGATCGTGGGCGTACCCGCGCCTCCCCTCAAGCGCAATGCCCCGGCGGCCTGGACCAAGCCCGAGCCGCTGTTCGATAGCCAGGATCTGAACGGCTGGGAACCGGACGATCCCGCCAACAATCACTGGGCCGCGCAGGATAGCCAGCTCGTGAACCAGGCGGCCGGCGCAAATATACGCACCGCCCGAAAGTTCGGCGATTTCAAACTGCATATCGAATATAACTGTCCCCAAGACGGCAACAGCGGCGTGTACCTGCGCGGACGCTACGAAGTCCAGGTGGAATATGAGAAGCCCAGCGAAAACGATAAGTTCCACGCCATGGGTTCGATCTACGGGTTCCTGGCGCCGGCGGTAGAGATCGCCAAGCGGCCCGGGCAATGGGAAAGCTACGATGTGACGCTGGTGGGGCGCACCGTAACTGTGGTGCGCGATGGCCGGACCACCATCGACCACCAGGAAATCCCGGGCATTACCGGCGGCGCGATCGATAGCCGCGAAGGCGAGCCTGGACCGCTCTACATCCAGGGCGATCATACCGGCGGCATGAAGTACCGCAACATCACCATTTCCGTGCCGGAGAAATAAGCCGATGGCGCTGCAATTCACGACCTCATATCTGGAAGACGCGCTGGCCTTGTTGCGCTACTACAAGAAGATGGCCGAGAGCGCCATGGCTCAAGTCACCGACGAACAGCTTTTCGCCGCGCTCGATCCGGAAGCGAATTCGATCGCCATCGTGGTGAAGCACATGGCCGGCAACATGCGCTCGCGCTGGACCGCCTTCCTGACCACCGACGGCGAGAAGCCGGACCGCCAGCGCGACACCGAGTTCGAGGAGCCGCCTGCCACGCGCGATGCGCTCATGCAGCTTTGGCAAGAGGGCTGGGATCGCGTGTTCGCTGCCCTCGAGCCGTTGTCGGAGGCCGATCTGAGCCGCCGCGTAACCATCCGCGGCGAAGCCCACTCGGTGATGCAAGCCGTCAACCGGCAGATCGCGCACTACGCTTGCCACATCGGCCAGATCGTGCTGCTGGCCAAACATTACCAGCATGCCCAGTGGCGCTCGCTCAGTATCCCGCGCAAAAAGTAGGACAGGCCTCCTGGCCTGTCCCGCTCCAACTCCAGGCCTGTCCCATCCCCCTTGCTACATTGAAATATGTCCCGCTTGCTAGCAGACCCGCCGGCGCAGCAATCTTCCCCGGCCGTCTACCGCCGATTCAGCCGGATTGCCTGGGCCGTGCTCGCATACAACATCCTGGTGGTCCTGTGGGGCGCATTCGTGCGCGCCACCGGCTCCGGCGCCGGCTGCGGCAACCGATGGCCGCTCTGCAACGGTGTGATGGCGCCGCGCGCCCCGCGCATCGAAACCATTATCGAATTCACCCACCGCGCCACTAGCGGACTGGCGCTGCTGAGCGTCGCCGCGCTGTGCCTCCGGGCTTTCCGCCTGTTTCCGCGCGGCCATCGCGCGCGTACCTGGGCCGCGCTCTCGGTCGTATTCCTTTTTGCGGAGGCGCTGCTGGGCGCCGGCCTGGTTCTGTTTCAATATGTCGAACACAACGCCTCGGCGGGACGGGCCGCCTATCTCTCCGCGCACCTGGTAAACACCCAGATTCTTCTCGCCATGCTCACTCTCACGGCGTGGTTTGGCGCCGATCTGGTTTCGCCCCCATGGCGCGGCGCGCCGAAACTGGTCATGGCCGCGCTCCCCGTCGCCATCGTCGTGGCGGTTAGCGGCGCGATCGCGGCGCTCGGCGATACGCTGTTTCCGGCCGTTTCGCTGGCTGCCGGGATGCGCCAGGAGTTCTCGCCAACGGCCGCCATCCTGCAGCGCCTGCGTGTGGTGCATCCGGTGCTGGCAGTGGTGGGCGGAGCCATCCTGCTGGCGTCGGCCCTTGCGGCCATACGATCCGGACGCAGCCGCATCGGCACGGTTGTTGCCGCGCTGTTGTTCGTCCAACTGGCCGCCGGAGCTCTGAACATCGCTCTGCTCGCGCCCGTTTGGATGCAGATACTGCATCTGCTCCTGGCCGACTTACTATGGGTCGCGCTGGTCCTAATGACGCTTGAGACCGGCCAATCTTAGCCCCCAACAAACGTCCCCATACTGACCTCAACCTCTTCCAGCCGCCTGCGCAAAATCCTGCCCACCTCCCCAGGACCAAACCGCCGGATGCTCGCCGCCGCCGCCCCGAGCTTGCGTTGCACCTCCTCCTGTACCGCACGATCCTCTCGCAATCCATAAAGAAGCAACAGCTTCTCCTCCAAATCCCTCGAGCGCAATAATTGATAGAAACGGATAGCGCCTGGCCAGATACATCGAGAATATTCCAACATGGGCTCCGATATCCACCACAGTATCGCCAAACCCGAACTCGATCGCGTGCAAGCCGTAGTCGTCACGGTTAAGCTCATGCACGACGATCCCCGTTGCGATGGAACCTTTAACATCGCCTAATAACAAGCTGGATACCCCGAATATTGACGAGACTAAACGCACTCTCCGAGTCAGCCATCGCTTGCCGCGCGGAGTTTACGGAATTGGACATGGCTTGGTTTCGAGGGTGACGCGGAGCACTCAGCCCCTTTGCGCCGCGCTAATTCTGCGCCGCTTCTTGACGATTTCCGAAACCTCGGCAGCAGTGTAGCCGGATTCGTGGTCAGTTTGACGGCCGTAGGCCAACAGCTCCTGCCAGTCGCGATCCTCAGGACCTTTCCGCAAGGCCTCTTCGGCTAGCTCATCGACCGCCAGCACCTCATCGGGCACGTGAGCGTTGTTCAGTGTCGCCATCGCCTCCTCCACCCTCCAGCGTACCGTATCCGAGGCTGGTGTCAACGCCTCAATACAACACCCGCGACGTTCCGTAGATAGCCCCCTTCCGCCGATCCGGATACACCCTCCCCATCCCCCAACACGCCAGCGCCACCGCGATCTTCAACTCACCCTGCGCTCGCATTTGGGGCAGGCCACCCACGCCTGCAAACGGGCCTCCAGGCACACCATTTATGGTGCCGCGTTTAACGGTCCCCGTGGTATACTACCCATTTGATACGTTCCTTTAGGTGCAAGGAGACTGAGAAGCTTTTCCACCGCCGGCACAGCCGCAAGTTCGGGAACATTGAAGCGGTCGCGCGGCGAAAGCTACGAATGCTGGGTGACGCCGAGAGGTTGGAAGACATGGCGGCAGTTCCAGGAAACCGCTTCGAGGCATTGCACGGCGACAGGAAAGGTCAGCACAGCATCCGGATCAACGATCAATGGCGAATCTGCTTTATTTGGCGGGAAGGCGCGGCCGAAAAAGTCGAGATCGTCGACTATCATTAAGAGGTGATTACGAAAATGGCTGACAACCACCGCCTTCCACCCATTCACCCGGGAGAAATCCTCCGCGAAGAGTTCCTCTCTCCTCTCGGCATGTCCGCACACCAATTGGCCCTGGCTCTGCGGGTGCCTGCGACGCGTATCAACGACATTGTGAATGAGAAGCGCGGCATCTCGGCGGACACCGCCCTCCGTCTGTCACGCTACTTCGGCACCACACCCAGGTTCTGGATGAACATGCAGGCCTCATGGGAACTGGAGATGGCGGAAGATGCGCTGGGCCAGGCCGTAAAACGCGAGGTGTGGCCCAGGACTGCTTAGAGCACCCGAGACGTGCCGTAGACAGCCCCCTTCCGCCGGTCTGGTTCAGGAGCTCGAAGACGCCATCCGAAACCCCAAAGCGGGCGAGCGGACGACCTCTGTCCCAATCACTCCTCGGGCGTGTGGCATCTCCTCAGAAGTTCGCTCACCGTCACGATTCTGACATCGTTATACTCGCCGAGCCTGAGTAAATCCTTATCGCTTGTCGCGATGAACTCCGACCCAGCCTCCAAAGCGCATTCCAGGATGCGGTTGTCGCCCGGGTCTTCCTTGACGGCATTAGCCCATACGCCTCCCACGCGAAATCGTCACGCAGCACGCCCACGAGTTCATCCAAAATTGCGTCCGAAACGTCGATGCGGATCACCCCAGCGCGGGCCATGAATTCTGCGCCGATAGCCGGACTCGCGGCCAGTTTGAAGGCCGTGGGCCAACAGGTCCTTCGCCGTGTCGCGGTGTCGCCCGTGTCGCCGTGTCGCCCCCTCGCCCCCTCTTCGTCCCGTGCCCCGGTACCTCCATCTCCAATCCGCAGAAACCACACCCGGTTTCCTCCCGTCCCACGTGACATGAGCCCTCACAGGATGCAGGGTGGATGTGTCACCATCTGCGTGGTGTTCGTGAGCCTCTGCTTGGCGCATGCGCTGCAGGCCGCGGACCGGATTACTCTTGCCATCGATAATAGCCGGCGCGTCGCGCTGTCCGGCCACATGAATCCGCGGATCGAGTCCGGAGTGGATCAAGGTCCCGTGGACACATCCATGCAGCTTCCCCTGGTCACCATGGTGCTCAAGCCATCTGCCAGCCAGCAGGCCGCTCTCGAATCGTTATTGGCGCAGCAGCAGGATCCCGCGTCGCCAAACTACCACATCTGGCTGACTCCGGAACAATTCGCGGATCGGTTCGGAGTGAGTCAACCGGATGTGGACAAGATGGTGGCTTGGCTCGGCCAGTATGGCCTTACGCTGAAGTCCGTCGCACGCGCGCGCAATGGAATTTCCTTCGGCGGCACAGCGGGCCAGGTGGAGAGCGCCTTTGGCGTCGAGATTCATCGTTACCAGGTGAATGGCGAATCGCACTTTGCCAATGCCGCCGATCCGACTATACCTGTGGCCTTGCAAGGCATGGTGCTCGCCATTCGCGGTCTGCATGACTTCAGTCCGAAGCCCCGGCTGCGGCGCAGCGCGCAGCCACGATATACCGTGGATGGCAGTCACTATCTGGGCCCCGGCGATATCGCCACGATCTACAACATTGCCCCTCTCTACAATGCCGGCATCACCGGCACGGGGCAGAAAATGGCGATCGCCGGGCAGACTGATATCAATATGTCGGATATCGAGCAATTCCGCAGCTTCTTCGGACTACCGGCCAACGATCCGACCGTGCTATTGGTCCCGGGCAGCCCGGATCCCGGAATCAGCCAGGACGATTTGCCGGAGGCGGATCTGGACCTCGAACTCTCCGGAGCGGTGGCGCGGAACGCCAGTATCCTCTTTGTGAATTCATCGCCCAATTTTGGAGTTGGAGGCGCGTTCGAGTCCCTTTACTACGCCGTCGAGCAGAACTTGGCCCCCGTGATCAGCATCAGTTATGGCGATTGCGAACTGCAGACGCCGCTCTCCGATGCGCAAGCGCTGCAATCCTGGGCCCAGCAAGGCAACGCGCAGGGCCAGACCATTTTCGCCGCATCCGGCGACGCGGGCGCGGCGGACTGTTTCATCCCAAGCGACCGTTCCACCACTGACGGCAACACCAGCATATCGGTGGATACGCCCGGCTCCGTGCCGGAGGTGACCAGCGTGGGGGGTACGGAATTTAACGAGGGAAGCGGGAACTATTGGAATTCCAACAACGGCAGCGGCCAGGCGTCGGCGCTGTCTTACATTCCCGAAATGGCTTGGAACGACAGCGCTGTTGAGGGTCAGCCGGCGGCCACCGGAGGCGGCGTCAGTATCTATTTCTCAAAGCCCGCGTGGCAGACGGGCACCGGCGTCCCCGGTGGCTCGTTCAGATATGTTCCGGATGTGTCGCTGGCGGCTTCCCCCGATCACGACGGTTATCAAATCTATACCGGCGGCAGCTTTCAGGTCTACGGGGGCACTTCCGTTGGAGGCCCCCAATTCGCGGGAATTGCGGTATTGCTGGGCCAATACCTGGCCGCCAACGGCTTCCAGGCAAGCTCCGCGCTCGGCAACGTCAATCCGTCGTTCTACGCGCTGGAACCGGTCTCGGGCGTCTTTCACGACATCACGGTTGGAAACAATATCGTGACTCCCTGCGCGCGCGCCTGTTCTTTGACGCCCATCGGGTATGACACCACTGTGGGCTACGATGAGGTCACCGGCGTGGGGACGCCGGACGTCTACAACCTGGTGACGGCATGGCACGGCCATGGCGTGGCTACCCCGGTGAGCGTCACCATGAAGCTCGCACCCAGCTCGGTGAGTGTGACCTTCAGCGAGAAGACGGTCCTGACGGCCACTGTGACAAGCACTAATGGGGGGACGCCCGCCGGGACAGTATCTTTCTCGACGGGCACTTATCTGCTGGGTACGGCAACTCTGTCCGGATCCGGCGCCAGCGCGACCGCCGCCCTGACGGTTAGTGGAGTTCAGTTCGCGGTGGGAGTCAACAGCATCACGGCAACCTATAGCGGCGACACTTCGTACTACGGCGAGACGGCCACGGCCAGTGTAACCGTGACATCGGCAACTAATGGCACGCCCACAGTCGGAGGGTTGACTAATGCCGCTTCCTACGCGCAGACCTTTGCTCCGGGTGGAATTATGAGCGTCTTTGGCACGAACCTTGCGCCCACCACCGCCACGGCGCCTACCGTACCTTTGCCCACCATGTTGGCCGGCGCATCGGTGACAATCAACGGCATTCTGGCGCCGCTCTATTACATCTCGCCCGGGCAACTCAACGTTCAGATTCCCTACGAAACGCCCGTGGGATCGGCCGCCACCTTGACGGTCGAAAATAACGGCCAGAGCGCCTCGTTCAATTTCAATGTATCCGCCAACGCTCCCGCGATCTTCAGCACGAATGCGCAAGGTACGGGTCAGGGTTCCATCCTGAACACTTCCTATCAATTGGTCGACGCGTCGCATCCGGCGACGCCGGGCAGCACTTATATTCAGATTTACTGCATGGGTTTGGGCGCGGTCAGCAATCAGCCGGCGGATGGCGCCGTATCGCCTGCCAGTCCACTGGCGGAAACCACGACAATCCCGGTGGTAACCGTCGGCGGGATTTCGGCGACTGTGAGTTTCTCCGGTTTGGCGCCTGGATTCGTGGGCGAGTATCAGGTGAATGCGCTGGTGCCGGCCGGCGTAACCGCGGGGAGTGCCGTACCGGTGACGGTATCCATCGGCGCAGCGGCATCCAACAGCGTCACCATCGTCGTGAGTCCGTGATCCGCCATTACCCCGCCGCCCGCAGTCCCAAACCCGGCCGGTCCGGCAGAATCAGCTTGCCCTTTTCCACCAGCACGCCGGTGAACGGATCGTTCGAGATCAGCAGATTGCCGTCCAGATCCGCGTAGTCTACCAGGGGCGACAGATGCGCGGCCGCCGTCACCGAGACGGAGCTTGAAACCATGCAGCCCAGCATGGTTTTCAGGCCCAACGCCTTGGCCAACTGGATCATGCGGTGCGCTTCCAGGATACCGCCCGCCTTATCCAGCTTCACGTTCACGCCATCGAATGCGCCCGCCAGCTTGGGGATGTCCGCCGCATGCCGGCAGGCTTCATCCGCGATCAGCGGCACGTGTACGCGGCTATGCACCCAGTGCATCTCGTCCAGCATCTCGGCGGGCATAGGCTGTTCCACGAACTCGACGCCTTGCCCGGCCAGCCAGTCGATCTTGCGGACGGCCACTTCCTTGTCCTTCCACCCTTCGTTGGCGTCCACGCGCAGAGGTTTGTCCGTCGCGCTGCGCACGGCGGCGATGGTGGCTTCGTCGGTGTCCAGGCCCACTTTGATCTTCAGCACCGGAAAATCGGCCGCCTCGCGCACCTTCTGGCGGGTGGTCTCGGGATTGTCGATGCCGATGGAGAACGTGGTCACCGGAGTATCGCGCGGGTCCAGGCCGAAATAACGATAGAGCGGCACGCCCAGCTTCTGCCCCACCCAATCCATCAGCGCGATATCGATGGCCGTCTTGCCGGCCCATTCGCCTTCCACGCCGGCGAATACCTGCTGCATGATCTTGGCGAACTGCCACGGATCGGCTGCGGTCAACGATTCGCGTACGGATTCGACGGCCAGTCGCGCGCCTTCCGCGTTCTCGCGATAGCGTACGATGGGCGCGCCCTCGCCGTGCCCGGTGACGCCATCGCTTGTGTACGCGACATACAGGGTGTCGCGGTAGTCGCTCGAGGACATGGTGGTGGTCCAGGTGTGGCGCAGCTTCAGGCGCTTGATTTCCGTGGAGATCGTGGCGCGCGGCGCGGCGCGGCCGGTGCGCGCCAGTAGGGCCGGCCATCCAGCCTGCGCCACGAAAAAGTGACGGCGATTCATTTGAGCCTCCTGCATGCGACCAGCAAACCGCTCCAGTGCGGATTGCTCAAATCGCAGATTTGAACAACCGGGCGAATCCAGGTAGTCGCATTGATGAACTTGCCGTCGCCGATATACATGCCCGTATGCGTGATGCGATCGGCGGCGCTGCCGAAGAAGAGCAGATCGCCCGGCTGCAAGTCTTCCCGCTTCACCGCGACTGCGCCGGACCAGGCGGCTTGCACGTCGGCGTCGCGAGGGATTTGCGCGCCCCGCCGCCGGCAGAGCATCTGCGTGAAACCGGAACAGTCGTAGCCGAAGCTGGAGCTTCCTCCCCAGGTGTATGGCAAGCCCAGAAAACGGCGGCTCAACTCGATGGTGGCTTCGATTGAAAGCGTCTGGCGATCGAAGGAGGCGTCGCCGCGCTGCAGCCAGCCGGCGCGATCGTCGGGCAGGCGGACTTGCAGCCAACGCGCGTCGTCGGGGGGCTCGGCGATCACTTCGAGGCGGGTTTCAAACGGTACCGTAATAACCGGCCGGTGCTTTACGACGCTAGGCTCGCGATAGATGTTGGCGAACAGGCTATCGACCCAGGCCACGCGGCCGCCGCTTGCGTAGGTTTTGTCCGTGCGGCGGAGATCTTCGGCAGGCATCCAGCCGGTGTAGTCGTCGGGCGTGCGCACGCGCAGCCAGCCGGGACGCGTCTCCACTACACCGATATTGGTTGCGTAGATCGCCTGAGAAACGACTTCCGCGTCGTCGTTGGGTTGCGCGTACATATTTGCGACAGGCTTCAGGACCACGGCTTCGGGCGCGGCGGCGGCGAACAGGGCCAGAGCCATAAACGGATGCATGGGACCTGATCTCAGACTAGCAGCAAGCCGCGCCGTACGGCCAGCGCGATAGGTTCACCTTGGAAATTCGCCTTCCTACGAAGCATTGGCGCCGGAATTCGGCTGACGCAGTCCACGGCTTTGGCCGATAAGATCCGTGAATCGATTTGAGGGTGCGAACGCTGCATGGCGAGCGCCCCGGAAACTGGAGTTTTATGACCTCTCTACCCAAACCCATAATGCCGCGCGGACTACGATGCCCCACGGCTCGCCGCACGTCCGGAATTCTAACCGCTTTGACACTTTTTTCGCATGCGCTCTGCAGGGCTAACGTCCCGGTGCCTGCGGCGGCGCCGCCCGTGCCCGCAGGCTACTGCAGTTCCGTCTATAACGAGCTGTACGGCGATGTGCAGGCATTCAACACGCTGCTGGCGACGCCGCCCACCTGGACGCCAATTTCCGGCCCTCCCACGGTGTACGGCGCCAATTTGCAGTGGGCCGACGGGAATACCGGCCCGTCCCTGTCCAGCCCCACTTACATGCCCACCGTGCTGGCTCAACTGCAGGAATTGCAGGCACTGGGCATCACGGCCGTGTCGGTGCCGGTGCTGTTTCCCATTCTCTATGAGCCTTTTTATGGCAGCCAAGCCGCTTATCAACCGTATTTAACGTTCTATACGCAAGTAGCCCAGGCTGTCAGGGCGGCCGGTCTCACCCTGATTATCGATAACGAGATCCTGTTTTCCAATTCCACCGAGGCCGGCTGGAGCAACATGAACGCATTTTACAGCGGGCTCACTTGGCCGCAATACATCGCGGCGCGCGCCCAGATGGCCGCCACCGTGGCACAGGTGATGCAGCCGGACTATCTCATGCTGGCGAACGAGCCCGACACGGAAGCGACCCAAACGGGCCAGCCGAACCTGAACATCGCCGTGGACGCCGCCCAGATGGTGGCGGCGGAGATCGCTGCCGTCCAGGCGTTGGGCCTGGCAACGGTCCCCAAGATGGGCGCGGGCTTTGGCACTTGGATGAGCAATTCCGGCGCCGCCAGTCTGTTGAGCTATACCAATGCCTACACGGCGCTTCCTCTCGACTATATCGACTACCACGTTCTTACCATCAACACGGTACAGTCCAATAACTTCCTCACCAACGCCCTGACGGTTTCCAGTATGGCCGCGGCAGCGGGGAAACCGGTCGCCGTGAGCCAAGCCTGGATAACGAAAGCGTCGGCTGGCGAATGGAATACTTTGAACTTCGACCAACTCCGCGCCCGCCAGCCTTTTAGTTTCTGGGCGCCTCTGGATTCCTATTTCCTCCAAACCATGCAGACCTTGGCGAACTACACCCAGATGCTCTATATGGTGCCGGAACAGCCAACCTATTTTTCCGCGTACCAGACATATGGCGGTACCGGCGCAAACGGCGGCGCCGCAAACTGTACGTGTACCACCGCGAGTTGTTCGGATTTCGACATCACGCAGGCGGAGAACTCAGTGGCGATCATCGCCGACACCCAGAGCGAGTACACTACGGTAGCGCTAAGCTACTATAACCAACTCGTGACGACGCCCGACCCGACGCCGCCATCCGCCCCAACCAACCTGGCCGGCGTCCCGGCAACCGCGGGGGCCAACCTTACATGGACGGCCTCCACCGACAACGTCGGCGTAGCGGGTTACAACGTATTCCGTTGCGCCGCGCCGGCGCCCGGCCAACCCTGTGCCGGCGTCTGGATCGCCAACTCAACTCTGCCCGCCTTCAGCGACTCCGGGTTAGCGAGTAATACGCTGTACAACTATCAGGTTCAAGCGTTCGACGTGGCTAACAACCTTTCGCCGATGTCGGCGCCGCTGAGCTTGCAGACATACCGTACGGCGGCGGATTCCGCCACTAGCCTGCTGGTTACGGCGGTGTCGTCCCAGGAGATCGACCTGAGTTGGTCCCCACCCTCGAATGCCACCGGCCTGGGACAGTACTTGATTTATGCCGGAACGTCAGCGTCGAATCTGCAGCAAATCGCGATTGCGCCGTCCGGCGTGACCAGTTACCGAAACGTGTCTCTGTCCGCCGCATCTACTTATTACTATGGCATCGTCGCTGTGGAAGAAGGGATTAGCTCAGGGATGACTTCGGTCGCGTCGGCCACCACGATGCCTTTGCCTAATCCGCCCACAAGCGTAGTCGGAACGCCTACCGCCAGTGCCATTTCGTTGGCCTGGCAAGACAGCCCGCAGGCTAACGGCCTACCGATTAGTTACTATCAAGTCTTTCAGGGCACCACATCCGGAAAACTGGCGAAGGTCGCCTCGACCTCGAACCCCTCGTACGGGGCGGCTTCGCTGAGTGCCGGCACGACCTATTACTTCGAAGTCGTGGCGGTGGACACAAACCATGGCGATTCGACTCCATCCGACCAGATATCCGTTACCACGCCTCCCGTTCCCGCCGCGCCGGTTGGCGTTCTGGCTACCGCAAACAGCGACACACAGGTCACGGTATCGTGGTCCGAGAGCATTCCGGCCAACGGTCTTCCGATTCAGAATTACAATATCTTCCGGGGAACGTCGCCCACTGCCATGGTCCAATTGACCGCCCGGACGGGAACTCAGTTTATCGACACCGGGGCCTCCCCGAATACCAATTACTATTACGCAATCGAGGCCGTGGACAACGGCGGAGACGTTTCCCCCATGTCGGCCGCGGCGGAAGTTTCAGCGCTTCCTATGCCCTCCGCGCCAGCCAGCGTCGGGGCGACGGCGACCTCCGGCACTCTGGTTGCGGTAGTATGGTCCGAGAGCGTCCCGGTCAATGGGCTGCCTATTCAGAGCTACAATATCTTTCGCGGAACCTCGCCCACCGGTCTGATTCAACTTACCGCCCGGACTGGACTTCAGTTTTCCGATACCGGAGTTTCCCCGAATACGACGTACTATTATGCGATTCAAGCGGTTGACACCGGAGGAGACATTTCGCCCATCTCCGCGACGGCACAGGCCGCTACGCCTTCGCTGCCCGCGGCGCCGACTAGCGTCCTGGCCATCGCAAACGACGCCACACAAGTTACGGTAACCTGGGCGGAAAACGTTCCAGCTAACGGTCTGCCGATTCAATATTACAACATCATGCGGGGAATTTCGCCGGGGGTTCTGACAAAGCTGACGTCGAGAACCGGGCTCCAGTTCATCGATACCGGGGTTTCCGCGAACATCACTTATTATTACTCGATTGAAGCGATAGACACGGGCAATGCCGTTTCGCCGGCATCCGGGACGGCGCAGGTAGCGACGCCCTAAACGTTAAGGCGATCCACGCCTGCCATACGCCGGCACTCTTCGTCGGACGCGCGTCCAACTCGCGCGTCTCGGGGCGGGCCGGCTTTCCAGCGATAACAGGTGTTGGAGTTTACGTTGAACCGCCCAGTGGACAGATGACTCCTACAGGGGATCTTCCTAATCGCGACCGAGAGCCGTTGAACGAGGCGCAGCGGCGGCTATTCAGCATTGCCCAGACGGCGTACTTGATTTTCAACTTGAACAAAGCGAACCGGAGCATCCAGCGAACAGTATCTAAAATGGCTCAACCCACTGCCCGTTCCGCATCGCGCGGTCGATCTTTCTCAGATTATGGATTTCTTCGGCCGGGTTGGCGGAGAGCAGCAACAAATCGGCACGTTTGCCCGGCTCGATAGTCCCCGCTTGATCGAGGTCGCGCAGCGCCGCCGCGCCGTTGCGGGTTGCCGCGGCCAACACGTCCGCCGGCGAGAGACCGGCTTCCACCAGCAGATCCCTCTCCCGCCGCGTATCGCCCCTCTCGCCCGCGGATCCCACCGCGATAAGCACGCCGCCATCCGCCATCCGCTTGGTATTGCGTTTTGCGATCCCCAGCTCCACCGGGTTGCGTTCCTCGGCCAGCATCGGAACGAACACGATCCGCAGATCCCGCAGCCGCGCAATGAAGGCCGGATCGATGGCTTCGGTGTCGCGAATCATGTGCAGCAATCCGGTGGCCCCACGGTCCACCAAGGTGCGAGCATCGCGCAGTGAAAACACGTCGCCAAAAAGCGGTGTCCGGTCGCGCCGTGCAGGGTCCAGGGCGGAGTCGGGATCGCTTGGCCGCACGACCGTGTAACCGGGCGCTCCGTTGGCCGCGCCGCGGTGGAGAACGTCAATGGGGGCGGGCACCACGAACTTCCCCGCGCCATCGACCTTTTCCGCTTCAACCGGGACCAGCAAGCCTACCCGCGCGCCCGCCGCGCGAATCCGCCCGTTCTCGATGGTGATCACGGAATCGGAAATCGGCGGCCCGCCCGTGCCGTCCAGCAGGACCGCGCCAACAATGGATATAACCGCGGGCTGTTCCGGCGGCTTGCAGCCGGCCTCCAGCAGCGCTAACCAGACGACCGAAAGGGTAAGTTGCCGGTACCGACTTCTATGCATGGATGAGTGCCACCATGATACCGTCATTCTTGACGGGCAGGCGGTTTTCGGGTCCTCGGGGCGGGAAGAGCCGGCGAGAAACGGATCTGAATTCTTGCATTCGCTATCTTTCCGGCCCGATTTCAATGGTATGCGGAGGTCTTTGGCGGCTGCGCGGAAACGGATACGTGGGAGGTACGTGGTAAATGCCCGCCGAAGAACGACATGGGAGTCCACCCGTCGAAGGTGGCTATTTTTTCGAGAACGCGTAAGTCCTTATGCGCGGGAGGTGGGAATTTTTGCCTCTCCAGGTGATAGTATGGTAAGGACTTGTTTACGATAGAGGCGGCGCCGCCTCCCCGATGAGAAGGGGATTGAAACTACATGACAGGCCCGGAGGCCTATCCTACTACCAAGCGGCGGCGCCGCCTCCCCGATGA
>JBEKTJ010000120.1:0-19956 GCA_049516155.1 Bryobacteraceae bacterium | reverse complement strand
CCTTCCACAGCGAGTAGATGCCCTGCGCCAACGCGGCCGTATCGTCCGGCTCCACCAAAATGCCGCCGCCGGTCTTCTCCACGATCTCCGTCAGGCCGCCCCGCCGCGGTTCGACCACCGGGACGCCGTTGGCCATGGCTTCCAGCAAAAACAAGCCTTTCGGCTCGTCATAAGTTGCGGGAACCGACAGCACGTCCAGATTGCGCAGGAAATCGATTTTGTGCGGCCGGTCCAGCACACCGCGATAGCGGAACTCGTGGTCCAGGCCGGCTGCCTTGATGCGCCGCTCAACGCCCTTCAGATAAGTACGGTGCTCCGGCGCCAGATAGCCGGCGACTTCCAACGTACTGCCGCCGAAGTCGGTCTCGCGCCGCAACTTTATGTAAGCGTCGGCAAGCACATGCAGCCCCTTCTCCGGCGCCACGCGCGCGAAGTATCCCACAGTGAAGCAATTGCTATGCAGCCTCAGCGACGCGTCGTATCCCTTCAAATTGACCCCCAGCGGCACCACGTGCATCTTGCGCGCTGGGATACCCAGGTAGCCGCACATATAGCTCGCGTAATATTCGCTGACCGCGACGAAGCCATCCACGTAGGCGATGTTGGCCCGGATCAGATCCAGCGCCTCGGTGAGGTACGGTTCCGGAAGCTGGCTGAGGAACAGATCCTCGCCTTGCAGCGTGCAAACGATCGGACGCCGCGCGGCTTCGCCGATAGAGCGCGCCAGACCGATCAGCAGAGAATTCGGCAGCGTTACGATGTCGGGCGCAGGCTCGCTGCGCAGCCACGCCGCCAGCTTGTGTACCTCCTTGCGCTGGCGTCCGTCCTCGCCGCGCAGCATAGAGACCGTCATCGCGCCCAGCAGATGTGCGTTCACCGGAATCGAACGGCGGGCGGCGAGTTTCAAGGCCCATTCGGAATCCCAGAGTTTGTCGAGCAGCCACGGCGTCTTGCGGAATAGCCCCGAGTGCTGCTCCAAATAGACGCTGATGCCTCCGAAGACGACCTTGTGCGCGGATACGTTGGTCTCGTCGGTGAGGGTCGGCGTATAAATGGGAAGCAGGATGACGTCGTGCCCCTGGCTCTTCAGTTCGGCGGCCAGCGCGTTGTCGCGGATGCAGCTCCCGCAATACATTTGCGCGGCGCCGGCGGTGAAAGCCAGTATCTTCATGGGTGGGGGGAGAGCCGGCTGAAAGCCGGCTGCGGGCTAGATTGCCCGCCCTCCAATCTCTGAAACGCCCGGCGCGCGTAGAGATGGTCGAACAGGTTGCCTTCATGCGGCTGGTCCCAACTGATGCGCTGGGTGGGAATCGCGCCCAGGTTCAAGCGGCCCACATCGGGGGAAGCCAGCAGCCGCGCGATCAATTTGCGATCGTGCGTGATAGCGGTGAGCACCAGGCTCGGACCGAGCGCGCGCGGGACGGCTTCCTGCCGCACCGGCACTACGCTGGCAAACGGGAAGAGGAATTCGCGGTTGGCCAGGGGATGCGCGGGTGAATCGCACAACACAATGGTCGGCAGCAGATACGCGCAGCCTTGGAATAGCGCCAGGCGGGGGCCTTCCCGATACGACGCAGTGATGTCGCGGGCGCTTTCGCCGTCCAGTTCGCCATCGATCGTTTGCGAAATCCGCTCGGCCAACGCGGCATTGGCGAACGGCGCGATCTGCGCCTGCTCGTCGGCTGCATCGCGCGGCGCAACGGTAGCCAGCCGCGCCGCCAGCGCCTCGGCGATCTCCGCGGCATGCGACGGCGCCCATACTCCCGACGCATTGATGCAGGAGCGCCCGGAGTTTTCCAGAATCGAGGAAACCATCACGTCCAGATACTGCTCCCACTGGCCGATGCAATCTTCGCCGATGACGATTTTGCTGTAGCCCGGGCCGTGCACCTCGATGCGCGCATGGCCCTGCCACTGCCGCGTGGATGAGACGTCCCCGAACACCATGCCGCGCCCGCAGCGGCGCAGGATCTCGCCCGCGCCCGCATGGTCGGCCGGGTAATATCCGAACACCTCCGGCGGCGCGCCCGCGTGAATCAACGCCTGGATGATGCGATACGGCGTCCACGGCTCGGCCGCGCCGGGTTTCAGCACTAGCGGCGTCTTCAACGCGAATGCAGGCGCCCACAGCGAATGTACGCCGGGCGAATTGCTGGGCAGCACCACACCCAGCGACTCGCCGCGCGGGAAGTAACTCAAGCCTTCGGCGTGCCCCGTGTCGAGCACCTGCAAATCCAGGTTGCGCGTCAGACCGTTGACTACCGCTTCCATCTCTGCCAGCACTGTGCGGATCTTATGCATGTTCCGGCGCACCATCACGTGCGGCAGGCCCGTGGTGGCGGAAACCTGGCGGACGTAATCTTCGGGCGATTGGCTCGTGTCGCCCAGCGGGAGCGCGGACAGGGCGAATACATCCGCGGCGCGGGAGCAAATGCGGAACAGTTCTTGGGTCGTGAAGCCCGCCAAGATCGCGCGCGCCATCTCCTGGTCCAGCAGATCGCGCCGGATCAGCCCGACGTTCGCCTGGCTGATTTCGACGAACGGCTCACCGGTGCGGTAGTGTGGCGTCCGCACGGTATCGAGACTGCGGTACGGCCGGCCGTGCCGCAATAGCGGAATGTGCAGTGGCGGTTCCACTAGTAAACTCCCTCGACCACCGTCTTCTGGAACCTGGAGAAGGGCCGCACGTTGCGCACGCCGTCCCAAGGATACTCTGTGTATGACGGCTCCCGCTCCGCCTCGTCCCGTTCTAAAAAGCGGGGCATGAAGAATTCGCGCGTGAGCGTGGTCAGCCGCACGCGCCCGGTTTCGCCATAGCCCACCACGCGCGAGGGATTGTCGGGATCCACCACTTCGATCATGGCGCGCGGCGCAGGCGGGTAATATATGATGGCGTAATTGTCTTCGGGCAGACGCGGTTTGTGTACCGCAAGCCCCATCAGCGTGTTGCCGTAGGTGGGCGCGAAATAGACGCCATCGAGCAATTCCTCGACCGCGAAGCGATGGAATTGCGGCGTCATTTCGGTGCCGCCGCAAAATACGCCGCGGATGCCCATCTTCTTCAACGACACCTTTTCACACAGCGCTTCCAGCAGCTTGGGGGTGGTGAACATGCAGCGGATATTGTCATGCGCGCGCAGCAGCGTCAGGCCCTGCTCGACGACGTGTTGCTTGTAGGCTTCGGCCTCTTCGATTTTTCCGCGCTTGATCAGCTTAATTACCCAGCGCGGGTCCAGATCCGTCATGAAGCAGATACCGCCGCGGAATTGCGCCAAATGCTCGACGGCTAAGCGCAGGCGGCGGGGGCCGCTGGGGCCGAGCATCAGCCAGTCGGAGCCGGGCGGAAACGCGTCGTCCGGCAGCGTGGCGCTGAAGGCTTCGTAGTCGATGCGGAAATCGTCGATGCTGATGCGCGACTTGGGCACGCCCGTGCTGCCGCCGGTCTCGAAGACATAGACCGGACGTGCGGCGTAGGCTTTTGGCACCCAGCGGCGGACGGGACCGCCGCGCAGCCACTCGTCCTGGAAGAAACCGAAGCGGTCCAGGTCGTCGTAGCCGCGGATTTCGGTGCGTGGATCCCAGCCGAGCTTTGCGGCGTAGTCCAGCCAGAATGGGCAGCCGGTTTCCGGGCTGAAATGCCAGTCCACGATCTCGCGGGTCCAGGCGTCCAACGCGGTGCGCGCGTTTGCGATCTTGGCTGAGAGGCCGGTTTCGATGAGAGTGTCCACGGTTTCTTTAGTGTAGTATGACGGGCTGGGCGGGCGGAGGTGAGGGCGGTGCTGGGCGTCAGGTTCTGGGTCTTAGCATGCGCCCGCGTTCACGCGGCATCTGTCTTGGGCCGTACCTCGCGCTCGATCTGCTTGAGCTTGGCTTGCCGGGCCAGCCGAAGCTCGTAATCGAGCTGCAGGCCCAGCCAGAATTCCGCGCTGGTACCCAAATAGCGTGCGAGACGCAATGCAGTGTCGGCGGTGACTCCGCGCCGGCCTCGAACGATCTCGTTCAGACGCGCAGCATCGACGCCGAGGTGCTTGGCAAGCCGATTGACGCTCATGTTCAGTGGATCGAGCACGTCTTCTCGAAGTGTTTCGCCGGGGTGAACGGGTGACAGCAAGTTTGGCATAAGCTTCTGCGTCCTTAATGGTAGTCCACAATCTCCACTTTATGCGCATCGCCTTCCGACCAAGTGAAACAGATGCGAAACTGGTCGTTGATACGAATACTGTATTGCCCGGTCCGGGTCCCCTTGAGAGCCTCCAGCCGGTTTCCAGGGAGCGCCGAAAGATCCGTGAGGCTGCGCGCCTGATGAAGCTGATAAAGCTTACGACGAGCGGTTCGCTCAATGGCCTGAAACCGTTTACAGGGTTCGTCGTGAAAGAGTTTCCCCGTTTCCGCATCCCGGAAGGAACGAATCACACTTTTAGTGTATAGCGTTCAACGATAGACTTCAAGCGAGTGATGGCGGTTTTGGCACGCTGCCTCGCCGGAACCGCTATAGTGGCCTCGGTCCGTGGGAACTGACCTTCCTCTCCGTCGTCGCCATCGCGAATCTCAATCTCGTCCCAGTGATCGCGGCCAACGGACCCATCACCGTCTGGCTTTGGATGGCGGCGCTGGTCTTCTTCCTGCTGCCGCAAGGCATCAACGTAATCGAGTTGGCGCACCGCCATCCGGCCGAGGGCGGACTCTACTTCTGGTCCAAGGACGCTTTTGGCGACTTCCACGGCTTTATGTGCGGCTGGGCCTCTGGACCACCAACATGTTCTACTTGCCCACGCTGCTCTTCTACCTGGGCGGGATTCTAGTCGTATGCCGGACCGAAGAGCGTCGCCGGACTGGCCGATAACCGCGTCTTCTTCTTCCTGCTCACCGTGGGGCTGCTCCGGCTGACGGCGCTGCTCAACATCCGCGGCCTGGCGTGGGCTAATGGGTAAACAACTCGGGCGGCCTGGGTTACCTGATCGGCGCGGTGGTGCTGGTGGGACTGGCCGTCGCGGTACTGTGGCGGCATGGCGTCGCGCTGCCCGCATCCATAAGAGTGTCCACGGTTTCTTTAGTTTAGTATGACGGGCTGGGCGGGCGGAGGTGAGGGGCGCGGGTGCGGGCAAACTCTTGCATTGACCGCCGCCAGGCAGGAGGTGCAGAGCACTTTTGCCGGGGAGTTTCTGCGCCCCGTTGACGCATCGGGGGGAGACGCGACAAATTTGCCTATCCGGCGGATAGCATGGATGCCGTCTTCGTGAGCTTGGCGGAAATGCGTCCGCCTGTCTGGCTCTGGCGGCGGTCGCCTTATTCGCGGGCTGCTTGCCGGCGCTCCGCGCTTCGCGAGCGGACCCAATGGCCACATTGCGGCATGACGAGGTGCGCTACTTACGAACCTGCGCCCGCTCCTTGATCTGTTTCCAGCCCGTCAGCGTTACGTGATTGTCTGCGAGCGCCTTCCGAAACTCAGGACCGGCAATTACATCGAAATCGCGTTGGCGCCATGCGCTGCCATAATTAGGGTGCCCTTCGGTGATCGCCTGCATCTCGGCATCGTCGTAGGCCAAGTGAACGATCAGCTCCGTCAGCCCAGGTTTGAGCGAACGGACCACGCCCATGTAATACGATGCCCAGTTCTCCGGCTTGACGCTCGGTCCCGCGATCGCGATTGCGTCCGGCAGAATATCTGTGTCCTTCAACAACGCCAGCATGGATGCAGGCGCGCCAGGCGCTCGTGCCGCCAGGAAAGGCAAGGCGTACTCGCGCGCGACCTTCACATACACGCCAAAATAGGCCGGATTGAACAGCGTGCCCATGTGGCTATCCAGGTGGGTCGGGTGGATGCCAACTTGCATGGCCCGCTCGATCTGGGCGCGGATCTCCTTCTCGACCTCGGCCGCGCTGGCGTGCTTAGTTACAAATGGAACATCCGGCCAAAGATTTCCATCCGGGCCGAGCAGGCCTGGCACCTGGTCGCGGAAAGCCAGCGGTCCCCAGCGATAGCTCTGCCATTCGCTGGTCAGCGTCAGGTGCAGGCCCAGATCCGCCTCCGGATGCGCCTTGGCATACTCGGCCACTTCCGTGAGCCAGGGACAAGGTGCCATAATACTCGCGGCACTGGCCGCATGCCGGTCGAGAGCGGCGAAACTGGCACGATCCTGCGAGTGGCTGACACCCAAGTCGTCCGCATGCACGATCAGCAGCTTGGCGTCCGCGGGATATCCGAGCCGCTCGGCCGCGTTCTTGGTTTGAGCCGGCGCCAGCGGACATAGCAGTACCAGTCCGAAAAGCCATCGTCGCTTCATGGTCTCTATTTAATCGACGGTGTGCCAGGAGTCGTCGGGATCGAAGCGTGTTATCGGCGGCGCCGGCTTGCCGGGAATCGGGGCGATATCATTTTCATAGACCACCCCGTCCTGGTTCACGATGAACGTGTGAATTCCGGTCACTCCATATTCGGCCGGCCATGCTACCAGGCCAAATCCGCCAATCAACTTGTTCTTTACGGCGTAATTGTGCGCGCCACCCGGGGCATGCGAGCCCTGCCCGTCAAGAACCCGGAAATAATAACCGTGATACGGTTTGGCGTGGCCCTTTTGGGCGCCTTCCCATGCGGCTTGGGCTAGCCCAACGGGAACCAGCGGTTCGCTCGCACCTTCCCAATACAATCCGTCTTGCCGGCCTGGGGCGCTCATCAGATGCGGCGCGTACTCCAGCATGCCGTCTTTATCGCGGTCCTCGGAAGCGTACGTCTGCTGCGCCTCCACGTAGGCGTGGCATATCTCGATCGCGTCAAGTTCGTGTGTGCCGATGCGCCGCGCATGCATCTCTGCCGGGGTCTCCGAGGCGTCGAAGCTCCACTTGCCCTTCGTGCGCATTAGGGGCACCGGAAACGGCCAGTCTTCGTCGCCGATTGCGAGGATCGCGCGATTCGGATTCATGGGGGAGATTTCGAGACGGTGCTTCGCGCGCGCCAAATGGGCGAACTCGGTTTGTTCCGCCTGATCCTGCGCGGCGATGCCCGAAGTAAGAATCTCCTTCGCCCCTGGACCGAAAATGGCCGACAGCCGCGCCGCGTCGTGCGCGTCCGCCGCATCGATAACGGCTTGCACCGCGGCCTCGGGAGTATCGAAGCGCTCCTGCGCGTTTGAAGCCGCCGCGCAAGCTAACGCCAGAGCCGCACTAACGATAAACAACCTGTTACTCATCGCTATCGCCTCCCCCCTCCGCCACCACCGTGAAATCCGCCGCCACCGCCGCCATGGAACCCCCCGCCGCCCATGCTGGAGAAGCCGCGGTCGCTTTGCGTGCGCGCCGCCGCACCGCTGTGATAACCGCCGAAAACACTGTGCTTGGCCGTATAGCCACGCTGTTCAAAGCTTGAATTCCCGATGCGTTGCCGCGCCGTTCCTCCCTCCCCGCGATTAGATCCCTCAGCGGGAGCGCCACGGAATCCGCCGGCTGCCGTGCGCCCCCCAAAACGGCTGGCGACATCGCGATTCGCATACGGGACACCCAGCCGGTGTGCCGGATCGTGCGCCCAAGCCGACCGGCCCAGCGCACCTCCGCCAAAACCGCGGAAGCCATAACGGTGAAAGAACGAGTTGTCGATAAAGATGCCCCCGCCGAACCAATTGCATCCCCAGCCCCAGCCGCCCCATCCCCAGCCGCCCCAACCGCCGAAATAAAGACCAATATCGATACCCGGAAACCAGCCCCAGCCTATACCTATGCCAGGGTAGATGAGCGGGGGATAAACTCCCCAGACAGGCGGTCCCCAAACGTATACCGGGTTGTAATTCGGTACGTACCACACGTTCGGATCTCCCGGCTCGATGTCGATTACACTCTGGCCGTTCTGATTTTGCGCGCTGACGGTTTCCTGCGGGGTCGAATGAAGCTTGCCTTTCGCCTGCGCTTCAGCCCGCATGCGCTGCACGGCCTGCATCACATCAGCCTGCTGGGCGAGGAAGGCGTTGCCAAGCTGTGTGGTCCAACTCATATTCTGCGTCAACTGGGCGAGCACATCGGGAAAGGCGACCAACCCTTGTATGCTGGGATCCCAATTCTGTTTCTTGGCCTCGGCCATCAGCTTCGAAGGCTTCCACTTGGGATGATCTCGCAGCCATTGTTCGGCTTCGGCGACCTCCATGGGGTAAGTGGAAGCAGCTAATACCTGGGCCACCAGGGGATCGGGATATAGAGCGATCGGCGCCACCAGATCGTCAAGCTGTTGCGGCGGCATCTGCGCCCCTGGCGGCGCATCAGCAGGAGCGGGGTTTGGCGCAGGAGACTGCGCCACCGCCGCACACAGAAGTAAGAGAGCGCCAAAAGGCGCCGCGAAACGATAACAGAATTTACCCAACATTCCACCGATTAGATGCATAATGGCCGCACTCGTTTCATCAATACTACCCTCGATTCAACGCTTTGTGTGACGACGTACAGTACGGCCCTCAAGTTACCAAGCTGGATTAGCAGCCTGACATCCGCTAAGTGGAGGGGACTCTCTTCGGGCAGGAATAGCCTCGCCACGCCCATGACCGGTGCCAGGCCCAAAGCAACACACACAGGAATGGACCGCGCCCGGCTGGCCGGAAGGGCTAGAGCCACTGAACTGGAGCATATACTCGTCGGCCAGCATCGTAATTGATCGCCAGACGGAAGCAGGCATCCCATCGCGCATTGCGCGGTGAGCATTGATCACGTCGTAATGCGACTACAAGAGCTATCCTGGATTGAGATGACCAAAGTTCAGATGGGCTTCCAACTGCAACACGCGCTGGATGACGAGTTGATGACCCGCATCGCTGGCGCATATTCGATTTACGGGATACAGAAGATCACGCTGGCGCCGTCACAGGACGGCCTCACTGTGGAATACGACGCTACACGCCTGCGGCCGGCTGAAGTGCATGCGGCGCTCACCCGCGCAGGAATCCCGGTAGCCCCAAAATAGCAACCGGCGGAGCCGGGATGCCAATTCCTTGGAACAGCTCCCCAGTCCGCCGGTTCGCGCCACTTCAACTGTTATCTACACGTGCAATACGCATGCCAGTCCCGCAGCCTAAGTAACCAAAAGGGTTAGAGGGGCGATGCCAGCTTGGTGGAACCCTTTACTTAGCAGAAATTACGCGTTCTTGCCTTCGGTAGCGTGGTGCCGGACGTCCACGCCCTTCACCAGGAAGACCACATCCTCGGCGATATTCGTCGCGTGGTCGGCGATGCGCTCGAGATTGCGCGCGACAAAGATCAGGTCCACCGCGGCGGGCACCGTGGTAGGGTCCCTTTGCATGTATGCCACCAGCTCCTGGTAAACCGAGTCGCGCAATGCGTCGACTTCATCGTCGGCGGTCAGCACACTGGTAGCTTCTTCGGCATCGCCTTTTACGAACGCATCCAACACGCGCAGCAGCATGGATTCGACCAATTGCGCCATGCGCGGGATATCGATCAGCGGCTTTACCGGCGTTTGCGCCACCAGTGAAAGCGCCCGCTGCGCGATGTTCACTGCCAGGTCCCCCATGCGCTCCAGATCGGTATTGATCTTCATCGTCGCGGTCAGGAAACGCAGGTCCCTGGCCATGGGCTGGCGCAGGGCGAATAGCCGGGTGGTGAGGTTATCGATCTCGATTTCCATCTGGTTGATGCGGGCTTCGTCGCGCAAAACCTGACGCGCCAGTTCCGTGTCGCGATCCACAAGCGCACGCACACTGCGGTGGATAGCCGACTCCACGTAGCCGCCCATTTGCAGAACTTTTTCGTGCAGTTCTTCGAGCTCAACGGAAAATTGCCGCATTCATCTCCCTAAATTCCCGGACAGGCCGGAGGCCCGTCCTACCCGAACCTGCCCGTGATGTAGTCCTCGGTTTCCTGCTTGGCGGGATTCTTGAAAATGACCTCAGTCGTATTGTACTCGATCAACTTTCCCAACAAGAAGAAGCCGGTGCCATCCGCAACCCGCGCCGCCTGCTGCATGTTATGGGTAACGATCACAATGGTGCACTGGTCTTTCAAAGTGAACAGCAGATCCTCGATCTTGGCCGTGGCGATGGGGTCGAGCGCCGAGCAAGGCTCATCCAGCAGCAGCACCTCGGGATCCACCGCCAAGGCGCGCGCGATGCAAAGGCGTTGCTGCTGCCCGCCCGACAGCGCATAGGCGGATTTGTGCAGCTTGTCTTTCACCTCTTCCCAGAGCGCGGCGCGCTTCAGGCTGTGCTCCACTGCGTCCTTCAGCGCGCCGTGGAATCCGTTTACCTTCAATCCGTAAGCCACGTTGTCGAAAATGGATTTCGGAAACGGGTTGGATTTCTGGAAAACCATACCCACGCGCCGGCGCAACGCGGTTACGTCCAGGCTCAAAACGTCCTCGTCGTCGAGCAGCACTTGGCCTTCCACGCGCGTATTGCGGATGGTTTCGCTGATGCGGTTCAGGGTCCGCAGGAAGGTGGATTTTCCGCATCCGGACGGCCCGATCAGTGCTGTAATCCTGTTGGCGGGAACCTCCAGCGTGATATCGTACAAGGCCCGATACGCGCCGTAGTAGAAATTGAGATTGACAGCCTTGAGCTTGC
Organism: Bryobacteraceae bacterium; assembly: GCA_049516155.1. Classification (GTDB taxonomy): domain Bacteria; phylum Acidobacteriota; class Terriglobia; order Bryobacterales; family Bryobacteraceae; genus Bog-159. The sequence goes on along the minus strand of JBEKTJ010000120.1, from coordinate 9,403 downwards.
CCGGCTGCGCGACCGGTTTGCCGGCGGCCGGACTGGCGGAGGGTAGATTAGCGGTGCCCATGATCGTATCGTTCATTTTTGGACTGCGATTCCCCGCGACAGGATCAGGCGGGCGGCGATGTTGGCAAACAACACCAGCAACAATAGAACCATTCCGGCCGCCCACGCCTGGCGATGCCAGTCTTCGTAGGGCGCCGTGGCGCGCAAGAAAATCATCACGGGCAGCGAGGCGGTGGGCTGGGTGAAGCCGCTACTCATGTAAGCGTTGTTTCCGCTGGTGAATAGCAGCGGCGCCGTTTCGCCGGCGATGCGGGCCACTCCCAGAATCATGCCCGTCGCAATTCCGCGATAGGCCGCCGGTACTACCACGGTGGCAATGGTCTTCCATTTGCTCGCCCCCAGCGCCAGGGCGCCCTCGCGCAGGGTCTGGGGTACGGAACTCAAGAACTGCTCGGTGCTGCGGGCGGTAATTGGAATCAGCATCACCGCCAGGGCCAAGCCGCCGGCCAGCGCGGAGTTTCCGTGCATGGGAACCACCACTACTGCGTACGCGAAGATGCCAATCACGATCGAGGGCACACCATTCAGCAGATCCGCCATGTAGCGCACCAGGAAGGCGTAGGTCCTGCCGCCGAATTCGGAAAGGTAGATACCCGCCATAAAGCCCACCGGCAGACCGATCGCGGTCGCCAGCAGAATGATCTGGAAGCTGCCAACGATGGCGTTGGCCATGCCGCCCCCCGTTTCGCCGGGCGACTTGGGTAGTTTCGTGAAAAAGTCCCAATCCACCGATCGCCAACCATTGTAGACCAGATAGCCGAGCATCAGAAACAGGATGGCGACCGCTACCAGCGCACACACACCGGTTAAGCTCAGCATGATGTAGCTCAGGGTTTTTCGCCAGCGGTTCCGCGGACTCATGACTGGGCGCTCCCGCGGCGCGTGGTGGCGACGATCAGCAGCCGCGCCAAAGCGTTGATTACAATGGTCAGGAAGAACAGAACCAGGCCGAGGCCCACCAGAGATTGCAGGTATAAGTCCCCGGTGGCCTCCGAGAATTCGTTGGCGATCACGGCGGCTATGGTATAGCCCGGCGCGAACAGTGAAGCGTGAATGCTGGGGTCGTTCCCGATGACCATGGTGACCGCCATGGTTTCGCCCAAGGCGCGCGCCAGACCCAGAAAAATCGAACCAAAGATCCCCAGCCGCGCGTAGGGCACCACCGCCTGCCAGGTGGACTCCCATCGCGTCGCGCCCAGCGCCAGCGCCGCCTCCCGCTGTTCCGTAGGCACTTCCAGCAATGCCTCGCGGGATATGGAAATGATGAACGGCAGGGTCATGATGGCCAGGATCACACCCGCCGTGAGATATCCGAAGCCGAACACGGGACCCGTGAACAGCGGCAGGAACCCCAGCGTCTGTTTCAGGAAGGGCTCCACGTAATCGCGCATCAACGGCACCAGCGTGAAGATGGCCAGCAAGCCGTAGATCACGCTGGGCACGGCGGCCAGCAATTCAATGAAGAAAGTAAACGTGCTGGAGATGCGCGGCGGCGCCAGTTCCGAAAGGAAAATCGCGGCCCCCACGCCGAGGGGCACGGCGATGAGCAGGGCGATCGCCGAAGTAATCACAGTGCCATAAATAAACGGCAGCGCGCCGAACTGGCCGCTTACCGGGTTCCACAGCGACGATGTGAGAAAGCCGAATCCGAACTTGTGCCTGGGCAGTGCGGAGGTCACCCAGAGCTGGTAGATCAACCCCACGGTAACCAGCAGGATGCTGGAGGCGAATGCCAGGGCGATCAGGCGCGCCACCTCGTCTCCGCTACGCAGACGCAGAAGCAGAGCCCGCGCGCCAGGGCGAGGAGGCGCGCTTGTTGGCGCCGGGGTTGCCATAATCACTTAATCAGCGCAATCTGTTTTTCTTCTTTGGCGACTACATCTTTGGGCAGCGGAGCATACGCCAGAGCCGCCGCGTACTTCTGCCCGTCGTTCAGCATCCAGTGGACAAACGCGACGATGGCCTTCTTCTTCTCCTGATCGTCAATCTTCGATGGTATCAGCAAGTAGGTGAAGGTGGAGATCGGGTAAGCCCTTTTTCCGGGGGCGTTGGTAATGGAAACCCGGAAGTCGGCGGGCATCGTCTTGGCAGCCGTGGCAGCCGCTTCCGTGACGCTATCCAGGTCCGCTTTGAGGAACACTCCGGCTGCATTGCGCAGAGAACCGTAGGTCATTTTGTTCTGGAGCACATAGATGAGCTCGACGTAGCCGACCGAGTTAGGGGTCTGCTTGACGACCCCGGCCACGCCTTCATTGCCCTTACCTCCCAAGCCCACCGGCCAGCTTACCGAAGCATTTACGCCCACTTTGGTCTTCCATTCCGGGCTGACTTTCGAAAGGTAATCGGTGAACACGAAGCTGGTGCCGCTACCTTCGGAACGGTGCACCACGACGATCTCGTTAGCCGGCAGTTTGACGCCGGGATTCGCTTTCTGCAACTCCGGATCGTTCCACTTCACGATCTTGCCCAAATAAATCCCCGCCAGCGCCTCGGGAGTGAACTTCAACTCCTGGGCGACGCCAGGAATATTGTACGTCGGCACAATGCCGCCCAACACCGTGGGAAAGTGCAGCGGCTTGCTCTTGAACGTGCTGAGCTGCTCGTCGGTCATCGGCATGTCCGAAGCGCCGAAGTCCACCGTTCCGGCCGAGAACTGCCGGATTCCGCCGCCGGAGCCGATCGACTGATAGTTGATCTGCGCGTCCGGATAGACTTTGGCGAACTCTTCCAGCCACTTGCCATAGATCGGATATGGAAATGTGGCGCCGGCCGCGTTGATCAGCACTTTGGCTTGCGCGGCAACCAGCAGGATGGCGAGGGCGCCAAAGACGCCCAGCCACAGACTACTCTTTTTCATGGATGACTCCTTTATTCAGGTTCGCACGTAAAGTGTTCTGGCTACGGAGGGCGGGCAATCCTGCCCGCAGCCGCCTTTCAGGCGGCTGGGCCGGCTAAAAGCCGGCTGCGGCCAAGATTGGCCGCCCTCCCCACGTATCTTAATAGTGGGGCGCCTGTCCCGGCAGCGTATACCTCAAGTCCAGGAAAAGCAGGCTGTTGTGGGCATCCCGCGGCGCTCCCGCAGCCACATACCACGGATTGCGGAAGAGGTAGGAGTACTGGAAAATGAAGCTCAACGCGCCGTAATTCGGGTTCTTCCAGAACGTCTGGTTGAAACCAAACGTGCCTTCCTGGATGGTCCGGTTCTGGCTGTTGGCCGATTTCGAATAGCCGTAGCCGACCAGCGCGTCTTTGTTGGTGGTATCGATAACTGTGTCCTTACCGATGTAATCGCCGCCGTAGTATGCGAAGAGCAGGGTATTGTGAATGGTATATTCGAAACCGTCCGTCGTCGACTGGGAGTGCAAGGGTGAAGGCGCGCCATTTGCCAGGATGACTAGATCCGGCGCCTGGCCGAAGAGATACCGGCCGGCCCCATCGCTCAGGAATGTATTGACGATCAAGTGGAAATTCTTCACCAACTCCAGGTTGAAGTTGGCTTCTCCGCCGCCACCCTCTTTGGTGTAGCTTGTGCTCGTCGTGGGATTGTAAGTTTTGAACGAGCTGAGGACCCCGCCGAACTCGATGTGGAACAGGTTGCCGTTCACCCTTGGATCGAACGCAATCTTGGCCTGGAAATCCGGGGTAAGGTTTGGCGGCGTAAAGGTGGCCGCACCCATGTCAACCTGGGTGTTGGTGAAAGGAGTGGAAAACGCGCTGGGTATGACGATCGACCCGCCGCCGGACGAACCGCCGCCGTATTGTTCAGCCGTCTCCAGGGCGAATCCAATGCTAACGATGTCGCTGGGGTGATAGACAAGGCGGAATTGGGGAGCACGGGTCCAAGGAATACCCACTTGGTAATTCGTGTCCATGTTCTGGCTGTAGAAAATGTCGCCGGGCAACGGAGAAATACCTACCCGGCCCGGCGTCATCATGCTCCAGGATTGCCCGCCCAGTATCTCCCATTGCCCTTTCTTTAAATCCACGAAATACAGGCGCATGCGAAAGCTGTTGCTGTTGGAGGTCACACCCGCATTAGTGGACTGGGTGCCCAAGAAGTCAGACTCCCAATAGCCCAGCACTTTCGTTCCGTGAACCATCGCGTCGATGCGCGCGCCGATCCGCGAGTTCTGCGCGCTGAAGCGAAATTCGCTCAACTTCCCCAATCCCGTCGAGACATTGTTGTAGGGGGTACTGCCGAAGCTGCTGCCAATGCCGCTGCCCTCGTCGGCCGAACGGAAAACGGTCGTGAAATCCATAAAGCCCAACGGCGTAATGGTGGCCGTTCCGATGTGTATTTGCAGGGGCGATGCGGGATCCGTGTCCAACTGCGGGGGGGCTAACGCCGCCGCCATGCCCGGATGCAATACGGGTTCCGCGTCACCCGCCGGGACGATCGGCGTGGTACTGGCCACTTGGCCCAAGCTGGGCGGCTTAGGCTGGCTAGCCTGATCTAATACTTTCTTCTCGTCCTCCAGCACACGGCGAAGCTGATCGATTTGCTCCTGCTGAGCGGCCAGTTGCGCTTTCAAACGCTCGATTTCAAGGTTCGTGGCAGTGGATTCCTGGGCGCGCGCAGGCGCCCCGAGGGCGCCTAAAAGAAGCAGGACTCCGCCAACCGTCACAAGTACTCTTCTCTTCATTGAAGCTCCTTGAGATTTGGAAGTTTCGGCCGAATGTCCCCCGTCGAGGGGGGCAGTCTTGCAGGCAAGCAAATGCCCTGCGCACTTCGGCTTCACTCAGAGTACCGGCACGCGATTAGGGGTTGATTACGGAATTGTTAAGTTCCGGTTACGAAAAAAGGGTAGGACAGGCCCGGATGCCAATCCCAGCTTCATGGCACGATCAGCGAAGAAGCGAGCGGGCTTTGTGGAACGAGATCCTCTGCGCCCAGGAAGCCACGCAGAGAATCGAGAAAGGCACGGCCGCGCGGACGCCCGTTGTTACGATCCAGTTCCAGCCGTTGCAAAAAGACAAGTATCACCAGGATATCCGCGTCGCGGGTTCGTGACATGCCCAGATCCTCACGTTCGCTCTTGCGAAACTCCTCCAGTCCGGTTTGCGTGGCGCCAAATATCCGGTTCGCCAGCGCGTTCACCGGCCGCGTTTCGTAATACACGCCGCTTTGCAAGGTGCGCTGCGTGCGAATGAGCGCGTCGAGCGCGTCGCGCACATCGCGATCCACGGCGCCGGGAGTGTCGAACGCCGCGTGCGTCAGGCTGCGCATGGCCCCCACCAGCAAGGGCTCGTGCTCCTCCAGGAACTCTTCGGTAACGCGGATATCCTGGTTGGGAAACTCGTTCGGATTTAGCGGTTCGGCACGTTCATGCTTGCGCGCCTCCTGCAGAAACGGACAATCCAGCGGGCAATCTACCGTGACCTCGCGCTCATTGCCGCAGCAGAGCGTGCAGATGTCGCCGCGGACGCCGGGGCAGAAGCGGCGAGGTTTCCGGATACCGCATATTGCGCAAGCCATTCCCTTAGTATAAAGGGAGACACCTTATGCATCGAACGAATCTATTTTTCAAAGTGGTAATCGAGCACGACGACGAGGACCAGCCGGAGCGGTTGGGCCGCGAGATCTGCCGGCAATTGATGAAGGTTTACGGCGTGCGCTCGGCCGAGCTGGCGAACTTCACGCGCGTGGAGGAATAGGGACTTGTGGGGCGGGGCGGCGGAAAATCACAGCGGCACCGCGCCACTCAACGTCAGGATGGTGTTCAGGAATGCCTTCAACTCCGGACATTTTTTCGCCGATTCGGCAAGGTCTTTGCCGCGCAGGATTCGACTGGCATCGCGTGGCTTGGAGTAGTCGTCCCGGCAGGTTCCAGCTCTGAAGATTTCGCGGATGTGGAATGACGGCGGGCGGTTGTGGTTTACGCCCTCCGGCGGACCGGACGGTGCGCTCCGGTTGTGCCCGGCGAGGGCCTGAATGTCGCTCCAAAATGGAAGCAACCACGCTTCGAAATCGTGCTGCGCGGCGTGGGGGTGGAACTTGCCGTTATTCCCAACCCATGTTTGCATCTTCCGTTTTGCATCGGCGGCGTCGGCGAAATCGTCCGTTCCGGTGTAAACATCGGTCAGCGCAATCACGGCGTCCGATGGAGCCTTCCCATTTCGCAGAAGGCCTTCGACCACCCGTCGAAGCTTTTCTCCTTTATAGATTCTTCCCTGGCAAGGGAAGAAATCGATGTTGGGCATTCGGCGGTCGAGCTTGCGTCTCAGGAACTCCAATAAATGGGGCTTGAATGCTTGCTCCGTCCTTCCTTCGATTAGCACCGTGATTTTCACGCCCTCGCCCCGATGCGCCCGTTACGCCAAAGCTCATCCAAGGAATACTCCTTCAGCCATTCGCCCAGATCCAGCTCGTCCGCTCTCGTCAGACTCGTCATGCCGTCCTCAGTCGCGTCCAGGAGCACCACTTCCGCAGGCTCCAAGAACCGGATTAGGGTATCCGAGTGGGTCGCGACAATGAGTTGGGTACGCTGCGAGGCCTCTCGCAACTGGTCGGCCAACAGACTCAGCAACTCCGGATGCAGGCTCACTTCCGGTTCGTCCAGGAGTGTCAGGGCCGTCAGTCCCGGGCTCTGCAGTAACGTAGTCAGCCACAGGAACCGCAGAGTGCCCTCCGACAATTGGTGCGTGTAGAGAGGCTTGGAAAAACCGCGCTCACGCCAAGCCAGGCCCAACGTACCTGCCGCTACTGGGGGAAAATCCAGCCGCTCGAATCGTGGAAACGCCGCGCGGAGGGAGTCTTCAATTGCTTCGAATCTGCTTCGATCGGTCTCTCGAAGATAGAAAAGACACGAAACCAGGTCTTCACCGTTTCTTCCCGGGAGTTCCGCGGGCGCCATCGCCTGGGGCAACCGGACAGGGGATCGGGGATCGACATTCAAGACGTGGTAAAAAGTTGAAGAAGCCAGGCGTCGCCGAAAGTCCTCCGGCTCCCGGAACATCTTCGGAACTTGCGTCAAAGCGGTCTCCAGAGGATCGTGCTCCCATGTCGCTGGCAAGCGCGTGTTCCTTTCCGGATCATAGTAGTAGTTCATGTCCGAGACGAGATGAATCAACGGCGCCACGTGGGAATCTCCCTCCCGGCTGAGCATCTCTGAGCGGATCGCGTAGCCGACCCCCTGCGCGCGGAGCCGTAGCGAGTATTCGAGCGGCTCGTATCCCGGAACTTCCATCGTGATTCCAAGTCCGAGTTCCTCAGCCTTGTCGTAGGTAAGAACATTTGCCAGACCGCCCAGTTCCGAGAGTGACTGGCTTAGCCTCCCCTGCGCCGAAGAGGCGAGCAGCGACAGGACATCGAGCACGGAAGTTTTCCCTGTTCCATTCGCGCCAATCATCACCGACAACGGGCGCAAAGAAAGGCGCAGGTCGCGCAAGCGCCGAAAGCCTTCAATTGAGAGTTGGCCAAAACGTGCCGAAGAATGATTCATCGTTACCCGTTTTACTTCGAATTCCAATAGGCCTCCTGGCCGATGTAATCGTCGTCCGGCAGGTTCGCCAGGATCAGGCGGCGGACCTCCAGCGGGTCGATCTCGCCCTGCTGCCGGTAAATGACCTGGCCGTCGATCCCGAGCAGAACCGTGTACGGCACCCCGGCATTCCATGTGGGATCGAAAGCCGCCATCTGGTCGTAAGTTTCGTCCGTGGCGAAGATCAGGTTCCGGCTGGAAGCATGCTGTTCGTTGAGGAATCGCAGAACGCCCTTGCGCTCGTCCGGGAAATTCACGCTCACCGTGACCAGATCGAATGCCCGCTTGCGATACATGCGGTACATCTTCTGAAACTCGGGGAGTTCAGCCGTGCACGGGCCGCACCAGGTCGCCCAGAAATCCACCAGCAGAACCTTGCCCGTGGAAATCTTGCGCAACGCTTTCAGTTCGTCCAACCCGACGGGATTGAGCACCACGGGCTCCTTGGCGATACGCGCCATCTCCTCTTCGCCGCTCGCTTGCTTATACGCCCACTTGATGGAGCAGCCTACGGTAGGGGTCTTCTCCATCTTTACGGGTTCGCCGGCCAGCACGGCGTCGATGGCCAAGCGCGCATCTTGCCGCTTGGCGAGCGCCTCCCGCTGGCTCGAATCCACGCGGCCCTGATAGCGCAACTTGCGCTCCTGGTCGAAGACGAAGACATGCGGCGTAGCCGTCGGGCCATAAGCCCGTGCGACCGATTGCGTCTCACCGTCATACAAGAACGGAAAGTTGAAGCGCCGGTATTCGGCGCGGATCTTCATCTCCGGGAGTGAATCGGCCAGGTCCGTATAGCCCAGTTCATCCAGGCGCACGGCATTCGGGTTGTTGGGCTGAATCGCCACCAACGCAACACTGCGATCCCGGTAATCGTCGGCGAGTTTCTTGATGCGGCCTTCGTAAAGTTGCGCCGTGGGGCAGTGTACGCAGGTGAAGACCACCACCAGCACCTTGCTCGACGCAAAATCCTGCAAGCGGTAGGTCTTGCCATCCACGGCCGGCAGACTGAAATCGGGCGCCGCCGCGCCGATCGCCAATGTTGGTGGATTTGTGGGTGGATGGTCGTCCGCCAGGACAATGCCGGAACATACCAGCAGGAGGGCGGCGATCGTGAGTCTCATTCCTTAAGTATGGCGCGAAGCGAAGCGGCTGCGTTCGATGGCTGGAACGCCTTCAGGCAGGCGTGCGTCCGGGGCAGGATCGCCGGCCTGTATGCGAAGGGGAACCACGCCCGCCCACACCGGCAGCGCGTAATCTTCTTCATCGTCGATGGGCGGACCGGTGCGCACTTTCGCGGAGACTTCGTCGAGTGCCAGCGCCAGCACCGTGGTGCTCTTCATTTCCTGCTCGGTGGGTTGGCGGACTTCATCCCAGCGGCCCGGTACGATGTGATTGGTGAAGTGGCCGAGCGCCGCCATCTTCTCGTCCGGGTCGGTGACCAAGCGGGCCTGTCCGAGGACCACCACCGAGCGATAGTTCATCGAATGATGGAACGCCGACCGCGCCAGCACCAAACCATCCACCAGTGTTACGGTGACGCAAAGCTGCGCGCCTTGACCGAGTGCGCGCAACATACGGCTGGCGGCGGAGCCGTGGATGTAGAGTTGGTCGCCTGAGCGTGCATACCCGGTCGGAATTACGTAGGGCTGGCCATCCACCACAAACCCCACGTGGCAGAGAAAACCTTCATCGAGGATGGCGTGGACTTGCGCGTGGTCATAGACGCCGCGCTTCGGCAGGCGCTTCACTTGGGTGCGTTCGGTGGGTGTGTATGTCTCCATTTCTCTTGATTATAAGGTAAAGGGCGTGCGCTACCTTCCGAGCATCGGGAAAAGGCGCCGCAGGTCTTCGTCGCTGGGCTG
>JBEKTJ010000119.1:0-20097 GCA_049516155.1 Bryobacteraceae bacterium | reverse complement strand
CAATCCAGAAAATTGCGCACATGCTGGCCGGTGATATCTCCGGGGAAGCGCTGGATTACCGGCTCCGCGCCTTTCTCGGCGGCGCGGAACTCGTAATGGTTGCGATCGACCAGCAACCGCCCGCCCGATCCCAGGAACTCTACTTTGTATGCGGGGCCGTTGTCGATTGCGAGCGAAATGAAACCGACTGTGAACCCGCCAGGATATTCGAATAGCGCACTGATGGTATCGGGCGCGGTGCGTCCGTCGTGATGGTCGTAGTAAACGCCGCCGGCCGCCACGGCGGAGAGCGGGCCATCCTGGTCCATGAACATGTGCGCCACGTCGATCCAGTGTGCGCCGAAATCGGTAAGTTTCCCGCCGCCGAAATCGAGGAAGGCGCGGAAATCGAGATATTGCGCGGGATTCCAGTCGCGGTATTTCACAGGCCCAAGAAAGCGCACCCAGTCGAGATTGGCCGGCTTCCGGGCGGGTTCGGAAGGCAAGGTCCGGTTGGCGCCGCCGTGCCACACGCAATCCACGTGCGAGACTTTGCCCAACATGCCGGAGCGCACGAACCGTTCGCGCGCTTCCAGATAGACTTCGCCGGAGCGCTGCTGCATGCCCACCTGGCATACGCGGTTGTTCACGCGCGCGGCGCGCACGATTTCGGGGCCTTCCTCGCGCAAGCGGGTAAGGGGCTTCTCGACATAAACGTCCTTGCCGGCGTTGAGCGCGTCGATGGCGATGGCCTTGTGCCAGTGGTCCGGCGTGGCGATCAACACGGCGTCCAGGCCTTGCAATTCCAGCAGCCGGCGATGGTCGCTAAAGGGCTGCGCGCCGGCGGCCTGTACCACCGCCTGGTCCGTGCGGTCGCCAAAAACGTCGCACACGGCCCGGACATCTACTTGCGTAGTTTTCTGAAAGATGGAGGCGACGTAGAGACCGCGTTCGCCGCATCCGATGAGTCCGAACTGGATACGATCGTTGGCGCCCAGGACGCGCGCATAAGAGAGGGCCGTCAGCGCGGCCGCTTGGATTCCTTCCCTGCGGGTGAGCATGCCTGATTGTAACGCCGCAAGTTTTCGCCGATTGGCCTGCGATGCGGAGGGACCGCTGCTAACCTTTTGGCATATTGACTATCTCGTTAACCTAACGGAAAATGACGGCGGAGCGGTATGTCGATCCGAAGCTTTCTGGAAAAACAGTTTATCGATGTCATTCAGTGGAATGAGCCGGAGGACGGCGTCCTGGCCACTCGTTATCCCATGGCCGACATGGAGATTCAGAACGGCGGACAGTTGACGGTGCGGGAATCGCAGATGGCGGCGTTTGTAAACGAAGGCAAGGTTGCGGATGTCCTGGGGCCTGGGCTGCACACCCTCAACACGCGCAACCTGCCGTTGCTGACCGATCTGTTGAATTGGGATAAAGGGTTTGAGTCGCCTTTCAAATCCGACGTGTATTTCTTTTCCACGCGCCTGCAGATGGATCAGCGGTGGGGCACGCCTACGCCGATAACGTTTCGCGAGAGGGAATTCGGAGGCGCGCGGCTGCGTGCTTACGGCATTTACGCATATCGGATTGCCGACCCGCGAGTTTTCTTCACCAACGTCTGCGGCACGCGGGATGTCTACCGTGTCGAAGACCTGGAGGGCCAGCTTCGCAACACGATCGTCGCCCGGATTACCGACGTCATCGCGCCGGCCGAAGTGGCATTTCTCGATATGGCGGCGAACCAGGCGGCGCTGGCGGAAAAAGTAGCGGCGCAACTGCAAACTGCTTGGTCCGCGCTAGGGCTGGCGCTGCATTCCTTCGTAATCGAGAATCTTTCGCTGGCCGATGAATTGCAAAAGGTGCTGGACCAGCGGATCGGGATGAACATCGCAGGCAACCTGAGCCAGTATACGCAATTCCAGGCCGCTCAGGCCGTGCAAGTCGCAGCGGCTAACCCCGGCGGCGCGGCTGGCGCGGGCGTGGGATTAGGGGCGGGAGTGGCGTTGGGACAAGCCATTATCCAATCGACGACGAACGCTATCCATGGCGGCGATACCAGATTCTGTCCGGCATGCGGCAAGGCGGTCTCCCGGGCGGCAAGGTTCTGCCCGGAATGCGGCAAGGCGCAAGCATAAGGCCGCCGCATGGATTGTCCCAATTGCGGCGCGCACATGCAGCCCGATAAGAGTCTGGAATCCTGGAGCTGCAGCTATTGCGGGAGCGTTTATTACAGCCAGAAAAACGAAGACAACGTCTGCGTGCTCAGCGACACTTCCGATTTCGCGTGCCCGGTTTGCACGGTCCCGCTGGCGCAGGCATCCATGGATGGGCACAAGCTGTTCTACTGCACGCAGTGCCGCGGCAGCCTGATTCCGGTTGAGGTATTTGTATCCCTGCTGGACGACTTGCGCGCCAAGCAGGGCGGGGCATGGAACATAGCGCGTCCTGCCGACCCGCAGGAGTTGCGGCGCCAGATCCGCTGCCCGCGCTGCGGCCGCCAGATGGATACGCACTTCTACGGCGGCCCGGGCAACGTGGTAATCGACGATTGCGCGGCCTGCGAGTTGAACTGGCTCGATCAGGGCGAGCTGTCGCGCATCGTGCGCGCGCCGGAAGAACTGGTGTAGTCCCTCCGGCCGCTATTTGCTCGCTTGCACGTGTTCTCGCGACTGTCTTTTTTCGATCCCTTCGATGGCGTTCCTGGCCGCCAGCGACACGTCCAGCGCGGGCATTAAACCGAACCCGCGGCCGCGAATGCCCAGCGGTTCGCTCTTGGCGGCCAGCTCGCGCAGGCGGGGCATATCCGAGGCGTCGCCGCAGTGTCCCACGATAAGCAGCGCGATCAGCTTGCCGGCCGGATCGTTGCTCGATAGCAGCTTACGGGCCACCGGGAGGGCGGCGGGTTCATCGAACTGCGCCGCGCTGCTGAGAGCGGAGACGCCCACCGCGCCGCCCCCGGCAGCCAAGTCCAGCAGTTTGGGCAGCACGGCGCGATCGTGATATTGGCCCAGCCCCATCACGGCGTTGGTGGCCACCAGCAAATTCGGATCGTGCGCCGCTTTCACCAGCAGGTCGATCAACTCGGGCCGTTCGAAAGATCCCAGTTCGCGCGCAGCCACTGCGCGGACTGCCGGCTCCGGCGCGGACAGAGCGTTAGCGAGCTCATCCACAGCACCCGCTTCCCGCAGGTTGCGCGCCGCGCAGGCCCGCACCACGTCGCTGGCCAAGACGCCGCGCATAGCGGCCATGACTTCGGGAGAGCGGTTGCCGCGCAGGGCAAAACAGGCGTTGTTGCGCTGGGCCACGGTAAGCTTTTCGTCCAGCATGCGGCCCACCGGATCGTCGGCCTCCGCCAGCGCGGCAGCGCAAGACAGTAATAAGATAAGACGTTTCATTGTGCAATCTCCTTCAAAGCAGCTTCAGCCAAAGGCGCCTGGCGCGGATCGAAACGCGCGTTCAGCGCCAGAGCCCGCTGCAAATGCTTCCGCGCCTGGTCTGTCTGGCCGAGCGCCCGCTCGATCATGCCCGCGTGATAGTAAAACGCCGGCTCGGGCGTCCCTAACTCCAGGGCCTTGTCTTTGGCTTTACCGGCTTCCTCGTATTTCTTGTTTTTATAGAGTGTCCAGGCCAGCGCATCGTAGGTGTAGATGTCGCGGCGGCCGCCCAATTCCTTTTCGACTAGTTCCAGCGCGCGGTCCAGCTTGCGATCCCGATCGGCGTAAGCCATGGCCAGATTGCGATTGACATTCAGGCCGCTAGCTTGCTCCATCTTGTCGATCATGTCGACCATTTCGCCCTGTTTGCGCGCTTCATCCCGCTGGCCGGCCAACGTGTAAAGATCCTGCAAAGCGCCCGCATATTCCACCAGCGGTACGGAGGACTGCGCACGCTTGTAACTTTCGATCGCTTCCGGTATTTTGCCCTGCGCGGCGTATGCGCGCCCCTGTCCCGCATGCGCCGGATAATAGCCCGGAAAGGCCCGCAGGGCGGACAAGTAAGCGCGCTCGGCGTCGCTCACCTGCCCAATCTTGAAGTACATATTCCCTAAATCCACATAACACCAGGCGACATTTTCCATCGATCGGCTGCCCGCGCTAATCGCCCGCTTCATTACTTCGATGGCGCCCGCGGCATCGCCAGCCACAAAACGGTAATAGGATGCGCGATTGTAGCTGGATAGATCCGGCCGCATGTTGACCATGCGTTGGTATGCCTCGGCAGCTTTGTCGTATTGGCCTAACTCCATCAGCGAATCGCCCAGAGTGCCCCAATTCCAGGGATCCTCGGGCGAACTGGCGATCAGTTCGCGCGAAAATTCGGCGACCTTAGTGAAGTTGTGGCGTTCCAACTCAATCTGGCTGCGCAGCCGCAGCGCCTCATAATCTGCGCTATCGGCGGAGAGCACGGAATCTACGATCTTCGAAGCGCGGTCCAGGTAGCCCGGATCCATGGTTTCGCGCATCTTCTGGATGAAAGTACCGGCCAACAGGTTTTGATAGTGGGAATCGCCTGCCTTGTAGTTGACCAGAGTCTCGTACATTTTGATGCGCTCGTCGGTCGCCATGCGGGCTACTTTGTCCGCCATCCCGCGATCGGTGAACGCCTGCAGCAGGCGGTCGGGCTCGTTCACTTGCGCCGACGAAACCCAGCACAGAGACAAGAAGGTTATGATCGTTCGCATCGCCTCAATCCTTTAATAAATTCGGTACTAAAATCGGGGGCCGGACGAAATCCCAGCCCCCAGCCCCTAACTCCCAACTCTTACTGGCCCGTGGGCGTTCCGCGACCGTTGGTGCCGGGCTCCTGGCTATGCAGGTAACCGGCATGCGGCGGCGCATGAAACGGAAAGCGATCCAGCAATGGGATGTCGTTCGAGTTCACGCCATCGCCCAGCTCATTGTTGGGCGCCACATCGAACCCCGAAACCAGCACCCCCGCCGCGGCGCGCAGCCCGATATCCACTACGTCGTCGCCAGGCCGTCGCCCACCGTTGGGCCATCCGGCGAGGTCTCCGCCCAGCGGACCCAGGCGGCTCTGCTGCGCGGTGGGAATCCCCGCAACACTCAAGTCGATGCGGGTGATGTCCGGCACGTAGACGCTGAGCAGGTCGGCGCGCGGCGCGGCCGGCACGTTAAGCTTGTAAACACCCTGCAGCACCGCGCTCACGAAGAACGGATTGGAGATCAGCGGCGCGAATTGCGCATCATCGGCGGGCACGCTGCGGTTCCAATAGTCCTTCATGCCGAGCGGAATCAGTAACTCGACGGTCAGCGGGTTGCCCACGCGGTCGACCTGCACATAGTCGCCGAACTGTGCCGGATCGTTGGGGCTCTGCCGCACGGTCACTTGCTGCCGCATGGTAGTGGCCCAGGCGGCGATGTGCGCGTTAGGATCCGTGGTAGCCGTGGGAATAGAGGCGTTCGCGGTGACCATGTTGATGGGCACTTCCACCGCGATCAGGCTGATGTTGTAGCCCGCGAAGCCATCCACAGCATTGGGATAAGCCGCCCCCTGGCCCTGGTCGGCGGACCCCGCCAACACCGGCGCCGGAGCGCGGAAATTCAGGTAGTCGAAAGTTGCGCCGCTATCGAAATAGAAAGCGTCGTCCCGCGGTCCGGCAAACACGCGCATGCCGTTCGCCAGAGTGAATATGGACGGCTGGCCCAGGTTGGTCTCGTAGTTCGGCGTGCCATTGGGGCCGGTGTTGGGCGGCGCCACGGTAAGCGTGTGGCCGTTCACGTCGGTGTTGTAAAAGGTGGCGGTGTTGGTTGCCAGGTTACGGACGACCACCACGTAGGCTTCCTGTAGATAGATGCCAGGGTCGTCGATGCTGGTGATCTGGCCCAGATACGATATGAAAGGCGCGTTCGGCGCGATCGTATCGACGAAGACGAAATCGATCTGCATGTCCGGATTACCGTCCAGGCCGCGCGCGTTGTTGACGTTGAACCGGTACAGGACGCTATTGGAAAACTTGTAATAGCTGGGCCCGTTATCCGGATTCTGGAAACCCTGGACGCTCATGCTCATCACAACGCTGTTGGTATGTCCGGTCTCCCAACTGCGAAAGATGTAGAAATCGTTCAGGTTGGCTGTTTGATCTTCGAGCAGCAATGGTCCGTTGCGATGGCTGGCGGCGAAAGCGCCGGATGCCACCAAAAGAACGGCCGCGGCTGCGCGGAAGGCGTTTACTCGCATTCTTCCCTCCTCGGTGAAGTTGACTTCAAAAGCTATACGAGAAGGTGGCGCGATTTGGATTTAATCTCGCGCCATGTGGGATCCGCGACAAAGAAATCCAGCCAAGCGCTCCATGGCGGGTTCCAGAATTTCGCGGCTGGCGGCGTAACAAATGCGCACGGCTCCTTCGCCCCCGGCGCCGAAGGCCACGCCGGGCGCCAAGCCGACCTTGCATTCTTCCAGCAGCTTCCTGCAAAAACCGAACGAGTCTGTCAGACCCTCGATTCTTGGGAACAGATAGAAAGCCCCATCCGGCTTGGGCACCGTTACGCCAGGCATGGCTGCGAGCGCATTTAGGCAAAGGTCGCGATTTTGCTTCAGCCGCTCCAACATGCCGGCCAGTTCCGCTTCGCCGTGCGCCAATGCCGTCTCGGCGGCCTTTTGCGCGAAGCTGGGCGCATGCGAAACAATGAATTCGTTCAACTGTGTGGCCTTATGCGCCAGATCGCGGCGGGCCACCAGCCAGCCTACTCGCCAACCGGTCATACAGTAGGTCTTGGAGAACGATTGCACCACCATCACCGCATCGTCGCGCGTGGCTTTGCGCAGGATAGATGGCGCCGGCGCTCCGAGCGATGGGCCCGCGTAATAGAGCCGGTCGTAGACCTCATCGGCCATCAGCCAAAGTCCGTGGCGGCGGGAGAAATCCAGCAGGCGCTGCTGTTCTTCGTCCGTGGCCACCCATCCCAAAGGATTGGATGGCGAAGTATACAGCAGCAGGCGGGTGCGCGGCGTAATGGCCGCCTGGAGCGCATCGAAGTCGATGCCGTAACGCTCGCCGCAAAGGGGCTGCGGAATTTCCCGCACGACCGCGTTGGCCATGGCCACGTTGGACGAGCCATTGGGCCACGCGGGCGTCAGCACCAGCGCTTCGTCGCCTGGATCCAGCACCGCGCGAATGCCGACGTGCAGGGCTTGCACGCCTGAAGCCGTGACGACGATTTCCGTGCCGGGATCCAGATCCACCTGATGCAGCTCGCCATAGTGCCGGGCGATGGCGCGGCGCAAAGATGGCAGCCCCGCGTTTTCGGTGTAGAACGTGTAGCCGTCCGCCAGTGCGTCGATGGCGGCGCGTTTGATGAACTCCGGCGTGGGCAGGTTCGATTCGCCGAAATACAACCGCAGCACCCCCTGCATGGACATGGCGATTTCGGCCAACTCGCGGATACGGGAGTGCGGAACGTGTTCGACGGAACTTGCGACGCGAGGCACTACAAAGTCTTCAGGTACGCGATGAGATCGGTTTTTTCGTCTTCGCTCAGCATCTCTTTGTAGGCAGGCATGCCATTCCCGCCTTCGTCGATCTGGGCGCGCACGTTCTCTTCGGTAACCTTCTTGCCGTTATTCAGCTTGTCTTTGGTGAACAGACCCTTGAGCCCCGGTCCCATTTTCTTGTCGGTGCTATCGGCGTTGTGGCAGGGGGTGCACTGCTGGAAGACTTCCTTACCCTTATCGGGATCTCCCTTTTTGGGGGCCGCAACCGCGGCTGAGCAGGCGATAGCGAGGGCTACGCCAAAAGCAAACGCTTTCGAATGTAACATAGAAGTTAGTTTTTCTCCGGATGGGTGAACAACCAGTCTACAATCTTTTGCGTCCGTTGTGGCGCACGCACGTCGTGCGTTTCCCAGCGAATCCCCCCAATAGTGGCTACCCGATGGCGCATGGGTTTCCCAAATCGCCCCTGTCTCTCTGGCTTGCGGAGTACGGTCCCTATGAGCCGAGCCCGCCGCTCCAAGGCGATGCCACCGTCGATGTGGCCGTCGTGGGCGGCGGCTTTACCGGCATGGCCACCGCCCACACGCTGCTGAAAGAGCAGCCTGGCATACGCGTGGCCGTGCTGGAGCACGAATGTGTGGGTTATGGCGCGAGCGGCCGGAATGGCTCCTTCTCCATGACCGGGAAGGAGTCCGAGAGGCCCGTAGTACCAAAGATGGCGCGCAGCAAAGCGCGTCACCGGCGATCAGGTATACGGGATGGGTTTGCACAAGTTGATGGCCACCGTGAAATACGCGGCGCAAGCCACACCCAGAAGATCATCGTTAAGCCGTGTGCCGGAAAACGGCCCGCACGGTTTGACAGGGGATATTAGAAACGGACTGGTGTAAAGCCGGCACCGCGCTAAAATCTACCAATGCAATCTCTTGGCATGCGAATATTCGCTGTGATCCCGGTTCTGGCCTGTGCGGCTCTCGCCGGCGCGCCTTTCGATAAAAAGGATCTTGAATACGCTCGCCCCGGCGGCAAGCCTTTACTACTCGATCTGCACGTGCCGGACGGGCCGGGGCCATTTGCCGCCGCTATTCTGATCCACGGCGGAGGATTCGACCAGGGAAGCAAGAGCACCAATGTGCGGCCGTTGTTCGATCCGCTGACCGATGCCGGTTTCGCCTGGTTCAGCATCGATTACCGGCTGGCGCCGGCGGTCCATTTTCCTCAGGCCATGGAAGACGTGAACAGCGCGATCGGGTGGGTGAAGGCGCACGCCGCCGAGTATCGCGTGGATGTTTCCAGAATCGCGATCGTCGGCGAATCGGCGGGCGGCTTTTTCGTGAATTATGCGGGCACACACGAGACGCCGGCCACTAGAGTCGCGGCCGTTGTGGATTTCTACGGTCCTTCCGATTACGGAAAACTGGCGCTGTTGCGGCGCGATCATCCGGAGCGCTTCAACATGGAGACCATCAACCGGCACGCGGCGAACGGCGGCGGTATCCATTTCTTCGGCGTCGAACAACTGGACACAGTCGGCTTGGCAAAGCTGCTTGCGATTGCTCCCATCGCCGCCGTTCACAAGGGCATGCCTCCGTTTCTGGTGATACACGGCACCCAGGACGATCAGGTTAGTTTCGAGCAATCCGCTGCGTTTTGCGATGCGATCCGGCAGGTGGGCACGGCCTGCGAGCTTATTACGATTGAGGGCGGCGGGCACGGCATGGGCGGCTGGCGCGCGCCGGAAATGCAGCATTGGAAGCCGGAAATGATTGCGTGGCTCCGGAAGACACTGCGCTAACCACTGTTGACCAAAAACGTGGCTGTCACCGCTTGCCGCAATCCTAGCGCGCGAACGTCCGTAATATTTTGCCGGTGCGGGCGTCGCGCAGGACTACCGCGGAATCCGGTGCGGCCGTCAGCAACCGGCCGTCTCCAGCCCATACGATAGGCCCCTCGCCGTCAAATCCCGTATGAATCTCGCGCGTGCGTTGACCGGACTCGCTGAATACGGCGATGTTCGGTGGATCCCACGCAAAGATCTCTTTGCCTGCGGGGCTCCAGGTGAAATCGACGCAGTTGCAGGCGGTGGTCTTCTTGGGCTTTAAAGTCTCGGGATCGAGCACAGCCAGGCTAAGTCCGTGCACGGACGCCAGCAGCCAGTCTTCGCTGGTCCAGCCAACTTTCACGGCGGCGGAATTCGCGCCGATATCGAGTTTGGACGAACTGGTTACCCGCCCGCTGGCGGTTTCCCATGTGGACACCTCTCCGTTGTCGGTGGCCACCGTATAGAACTGTTCGGATGGATGCCAAACGACGTCCGTGATGAGGGCGCGCGTTTCCAGCCGATGTTGCCATTGCGTGCGGCCTTGCGTGTTGACCAGGAAAATATCGCGGCCGATCGCAACCAGCATCGAATCGCCGTGCTGCGACCAGCTAAACGCAGAAATACCCTTCACCAACAATCTGTGCGGAACAAGAACTGTGGCGGCGCCTGTGGCCAAGTCGTAAGCAATCAGACCGGCCTCGCCTTCCTGCGTAAATGCCACGCGGCCACCGGCGCTGAAATGCACCAACGGCACATTCAGAGTGCTTTTCGGCGCGGAGGCGTTATACGTATTCTTCACGCGCCCCGATTCGAAATCCCAAACCACCACCTGGCCGCCGTTAAAGGCAGCCGCGACCAAACCCTTCTCCTTTGCGTAGCTAATCGACAAAACGTCCGGCTGCAATCCGCTTGCCCTCATCGGCAGGCTGAAAAGCGTGGCGGCAATCGCGGCGGCGCAAACTCGTTGCATAGGAACACCGCATGGTCGCATAGTGGCAGGCCCGCTGTCGAGTAACCGCTGCGTTACGGGTGTGCGCCAAATTCGTAGGTCGAAGTTGCGTTCCCTCTTTTTTTGGCTGATAATCTGAATGTGTTACATCATTCAGATTGGAGCCTCCGTGAATGAATCTTTGCAGGATCTGGAGTCGCGCCGGAAGAAGCTGTTCCGCCAGATGGAGGATCTGGGCGATTTCCGCCGGGGTACTATTTCTGTGAACTATCGCAAGTGCGGTAAGAGCAACTGCGTTTGTGCGCAGGAGGATCATCCGGGGCACGGACCTCAGTATCTCTGGAACGTCAGCGTCGGCGGCAAGACGCAGGCCAGAAATCTGCCGGGGAGAACCATCGGGTAGGCTCTCCCAGATGTCTTAGCCCTTGCGCGATCTGCGACATGATCTGGACTTTGGCCACCAGACTTTAACGGCCTATTACCAGTGATGACACGCTGCAGGTCTTCCCCGTCAAGCAATTCCATGACGATGTACGGCGTGCCGCCATGCTCGCCGTCCGAGAACTCGGGGCAGAAAATCGTATATCCTGCGGCCACGACCGACTACCGCCTAACGGCCGAAGAACCGGTGGCACGTCCACACGAAGTCTCTTGCCGTAAATGCTGAAGCTTTCCGGCTGCAGACTGCTTCGTTTCGGAAGCGGACCAGAAGGTCTTGTTCACTCCCCTCAGTGGCCAGAACCTTAATAGCGACCATCCGGCCGACGGTAGGATCGAACGTCGAAATGCGTGGCCAAAGCTTCCACGGCCGAGTTCCGCCTGGATTTCGTATCTGCCGATGCGTTTGGCCACTGCTATCGGATGATTCTATCATCGCGTGGCTCACACGGGGGGCGCCCCAACCCATCTACGAACGGGCCCAGCCGGAGTGCCTATTCGGATTGTTTGCCGGCCGCGGTCTTCCATTCCGAAACGAATGTTTGGTCAAGCGTCAGCCGTTCGCCTTGGAACGTGAACATCCCAACGCCTTGGGCGCGTTTCGATTGGACCGGCCAAGATCCGATCTATTTTGGATCGAGTCATCCTTACCTGCGTCACCGGAACTTCGCTTCCGTGCACCTCGATGGAATTTTCCGACCCAACGCGAAGTAATTTGATGGCTGGAATTGATATATAGGGTATTCACCGGCGGTCCACCGGTTAGAAGGTAGGTCGCGCAGATCGCCCTAAGTGATTAATTTTGGATCACTTACATTAAATAGGATAGGGGCTGCGTGTTGAGGTTTGTTGAATGCTGTTGAACCAGAAGCTTTTGAGCAAGCTACAAAATCATCAGAAGACTGCCGTCCTTTCTTGTAACGAAATGCCAGCTCGCTACACAATAGTATTGAGTAGCTGTATTTTTGATGAACAAGGCGCGCTTGAATCCGGTAGCGACGTACGGTTCGGCATCATGCCGCTCCTTTTCTGGCGCCATTATTTGCAAAAAATGTCGTCTATTTTGGATAAGAGAATACCTTGTGCTTTGACGCATCAGGAGTGAAAAAGGAGACCTAGAAACATCATGAAGCTCATCGCCATAGCCGTATCCACTGTGCTGGCCGCCATTCTGGGTCTCTGTCAGAGCGGGCAAAGTCCTCAGAGCAATCCTCTTCCCGCCTCCCTGCGCCCGTTGCAGGCCATCATCCAGAAACTTCAAGTCGACAACGTAAAGGAGAGCTGCAGTGAGACAGACTGTTTTACTGATATCGATTATAAGAGCTTTCAGAATGATCACAGAGCGCAACAGATCGCTGAGGAACAGCGACGGTCGTCTCCCTTTCTTAAGGCAGCACGGGCTCTCGGCAACCTCTCCGAAGACAAACGGCAAGCAGCGTGCGAATTGCTTCGCCAACCCTACAGAAAGACATGGGCGCAGCTAGTCGAGGTGAGTTGCAAGGGGCAAACAGTGGCTGGTAACAAGGCCGAAAGAGACATTGCCAACGCTTTGGTTGACGCGGCGCTTGAAGTGTCTCGTACGCGTGGGACGATCAAAAAGTGACTCCACAGCGAACCTAGCGTGCTAAGAAACACATTCCGAATTAAAGAGCCAGACAGGTTTCAGAAGGTCGCCTCGGGCGTTCAAGCCTGGATCTTGGCCCTTGCTACACTTGGGGCTGGGCTTTGGGCAATATTTACATACACCGCGCTTAGCCAACGGCTGAGATCTACTCTGGAATTGGAGGATCTTGAGCGTAGAAACAACCTTCGCGGCATTCTAGAATTGAAGCTTGACCTATCGCAAGAGACCGATGATACCGGGAGGCGCTTCATTCATGCCCTGGTGATCGCAGAGAATAAAGGCACCAAGGATATGATTGTCGAAATGGATGCGATGGAACCACTCAGCGCATTCGGGCTCTTGTTCGACGAACCTAAGCGCGAAGGCCGAACTCAGATCACTCCTAAGCTTATTACGTCGGGCGGTTTTTTTGGGGGCGGTCTCGATGCGCAAAAAAACGAGCAGCCATTGCCCCAACAAACCATTCGCGCCGGAGAAACATATCGCTTTCACGGCCTCTTAAAAGTTGAATCTTCGGGGCTGTATTTGGTCGTTTTCGATACCCCCGTCCACCCTGAAGATGATCTGCCGGGACCGAAGGCTGCGGCACACTGGACCGCCACGAACTACATTGCCATCAGGTAGCGGATTCGCGCGTCCGTTTAACGCCGCTGCAGTTTCCGAATATTTTTCCAGGGGCCTCATGTGTAGAACTTGAAGTTAGCACTCGTGAGTTTGGCCCACTCGAATTGGTACAGCAACAGGCGTGGTGATCGTTCAGCAAGTGTTTTTGTTTCAAGTGTTTTATATTTTTCATTGATTACCGGCCGGATTGTTTAAGGCTTGTTGAACGTTGTTGAACCGGAGTGCTCCTACAGTTAAGCTTTTTATCTTCCAGTCCGGGCTTTGTGAGATCTCCCATCTTAAGATCGGCCTTTGGTCATGAGTGGACCGCACGTCACGGAGTTACCGGAGATACCGTCTCCTCGGGCCTAACGCTCGCGCCGGGACGGGGAGACTCGCTCCGGCCACCGGCAACACGAATCCCACGAGAATTGGCCCGATGACGTCGGGCGGAGCCAATACTGCATAGGATAGATTCGATTTCGGCCGGGCAGGCACGCCCGCCCGGCTTCTCCTGGCCGAGGAAGCGATGTGCGAAGCGGTAGCCAGAAACCGGAAATTCGCCAGCGGCAAGCGGTATTGGCCGCGGCGCTTTCGAAGGACAAGGATGTGGAGCGGCTTGCGGGCACTGCGCTGGGGGTGTCCGTCGATTGGAACGACGGCGCGGCTAGCCGACGATCTGTCGAAGCGCTTCCCTGAGGACACGCAGGTCGGGATCGACAGAACCATGATCCAGGCTGGCATTCTTATGAACCGAGGAGATGTGCGTTAAATCGATCAAGGCGCTGGCAGCGATTGCACCGTACGAACTTGCGGGCGATCCGGCAACGTCTCCAGCCCACCAAGCGGGCGAAGTCTTGCCGGCGGCGCACCAAGGTGCGGCCGCGGTCGTCCAGTTCCGGAAGATTCTGGACCATCCGGGTCCGGTACGGAACTTCGGGGGGGCGCTATGGCGAACTTGGGCCGCGGCGCTTACCCTCTGACGGGCGACATGGCCAAAGCGCGCGCCGCCTACCAGAGCTTCCTTGCCCTGTGGAGAGACGCCGACGCGGACCTGCCTGCGCTGCTCCAGGCCCAGAAGGAGTTCGCCCGGCTGCGGTAAGGGCGAAACCGCGCATACCTGCGACGCGAACACATGGCGCCGAGCTGGCGCCTTACATCCGGATTCCGGGGAAGATCGATTTCTTGGCCACCGCCCGTGAGCACATTTCTGGGCCGCAATTCCCCCGGGCTGGTACAAAATCCCAGTGGAGTGCCGCGTTTCGAGATTCCCGATCGGTTTGCGGTAGGATTGGTCCGGAGTACCGCTTGGCTCGCCGGATCTTCATCCGGCCCGCAAAACACGATTTTGAATTTCACGCCGCCTCCCAGCGCGGCAGGGTCGCACAGAAGTCCGAACGCCGTCCTTCTCGGCGTCCAGACATGCATGGCACAGTCGCGCGTAGCCAGTCAACTTGGATTGACGGGTCGGTGTGATCGGATCGTCGACATTCAGGTGACGAGCAGCGATGTTGTCAGCGATATTTTCGCAAGGGAAACCATGTGTTTCTGCCTCTTGCGGTCTTGTCCCGGGGAAGCGCCCATGGTTCAAAGAAGCAATCGTTTCTCGTAGAATCAATAAGTTACGCCGGTCGCAGTAACGCAGAGGAAGTTGGAAAACCGTGTTTTTGGGGAGCCATTCGTTCCGTTGCAAACTCAAACGCCGGTTCTGTTGAGCGCCGCGTAAGCGCCCCGCTATCGCGGACACTCCGTTGTGTGTTGCGGTGCGCCGACGATCCGTCCTGACCAGCGGCGCGTGCGGCTGAGGAGGGGTGGTATCTGTAAGTCTCTGAGGAATTTGGTCGGGCCGCCGAGATTTGAACTCGGGACCTCTTGCACCCCAAGCAAGAAATATCGATCACTTACAGACAGTCCTCAATGAAAACAAAAGACTTGTGGTGGTGCTTTTTGGACGCCAAATGGACGCCAGAGGCGCTTTCTGTGGTTTTGGACTCCACACGGACTCCAGAGCCAAGTCGGGAGTTTCTTGCGGACTAAAGGAAGATTCTCTGCGGGGATGCACGGCAGAATCTTGGGACGGCGGGCCAAGAGGTTAAAATGATTCTTTCTAACGGGTAGGAGGAGTTCAGATGCCCGCGATTATCAGTCCGACCAGTTTTGACCCTTTAGACATCAACTGGAAATCACACCGAGCGGCGACGCGCGGGGAGGAAGTCCACCTCGCTACGGCTCTTCTCCCTGCCCGTCCCCAGTTTCCTGGACGGCAACATACTTTATCGTCTAGTAAAAAAATACACCGCAACGTGAAACGAATTACTCGCCTAAATCACTATTCAAAGAGGGCCTAGCGGCAAAGAAGTTGTGTCGCAGCTCTCACAAAAAACCAAAGGAGACTACCCAAAGTTTATGGCCGAGTTCAACCCAAACACAAAGTCTTTCAGTGCGTGCGTTGTAGAAACTGAAGGAAGCCGTTCACAAGGCCGCCCTCGATCCCAAGAAGATAGTCACTTCGAAGGACGCTGCCGCAGTAAAATTGCGCACAGAGCTGAAGTGCACCAATGTGCCGGCCGGCTTCACGAAATGGCAGCTCCCCGTTTATCTGGAAAAGGGATCGCTGATGTACATATCAATCGGATCTCCTGGGGTCAGCGTACCTGAACACTCCCATGACGAAGGAGACGGCATCCGGTTTATCGCAAGTGGATCCATAGAATATAAAGGCAAGGAGTTGAGCGCGGGAGACTGGATGTTCATCCCAGCAGGAACAAAATACTCCTTCAATGTAGGCCCCACGGGAGCAACAATGTTCTATTGCTACTCGTGCTGCTGCGGTTCCCATGCGGAAACCGAAGTAGCCATGTAGATCTCCGGACTTAAGTCTTCCGTTACGCGGTACTTCAACGGGATTGTTTTCTTCCTTTGGACAGCCGGCGCGTACCTTCCGAGGACCCCGGCGACCGATGCCAACGGGGCGAGTCTCTTGGACTGAGCAGATTCGCTCGCCCCTTGCGGCATAACACCTGTCGGCCGTCAAAAGCGGAGTAATTGGTTGTTTTGGGGGCGGATGGCGTGCGGTATCGAAATGTTGTCTGGCATTGCAATCTAGTGGCCGAGCGCATCGTAGTTGGAGACACGGTAAAGGTCCAACGATGGGTAGCCGTTCGGTGGATTATCGGCTGCCGATATCTCCGGTCACCGCGATTGATTTTCAAGCCAAAATCGGCGAGATTGTCCGCGAGCATTTCGTCTTGTTTTTGGATTTACCAGCTGAGCTTGGCAGTGATGCCCGCAACGCCACTTGGGTGATCGGAAACCCTCGATGCTGGGATCAACGTCTTAGCCAGTTTGGTACAGGCCCTCTTGTAAGCAGTTGTTGGAGTCGCAGCTCTCCGTTTTGTATAATTATTGTTCCCAGCCGAAATTCCAATGATGCGGGTGACTTGGTGATCAACGTTCCAATATCTTATCGTCGCCAGTCAATACGACGCCTTGAATTCCGAAGATGGGGCTAGACGCGATATGCGGCTGAACGATCTGATTTGGCTAGCGGCCCTCCTGATCGTGGAAGCGCCACGTGTAGCCGACGTACATGCGGCTCAGCCTAAAACACAGTACACTGTGCCCGGACACATTGTTCCCCTTAAACAAAACGGGGCAACATGCTGGGCCACAACGGCTACCATGATGTACAACTGGCGGCACAAGACAGCGCTAACGGTGCAACGAGTGGTTGCCACTGCTGGCGATGATTATACTGCGCTTGTTATCCAACAGAAAGAGCTACCAACAGGCATGAAAGACAAATTCATCCACATCATCGGCCTGGAAGCAGAAGGTCCACAGGACTTTAGCGACGAGGGCTGGTTCGACATGCTCCGCAAGTATGGTCTCCTGTGGGTTACAACGAGCACTGTGTTTTCGGACGAACCATGGTCGACGCACGCTCGACTTATTCGTGGCGCGAGGCTTACGCCGAGATTTGGCCATTTGATGTTTATGGTTGTTGACCCAGAAACCGGAACACAATACGAGGAAGATTCCGACGAGTTTAATGCTCTATTCGATCGTCTGGGCTTCGCACAACTTAAACTCAGACCTAATGCAGACATGTTTTCTCAAGTCTTCCATTTCGGAGCAACAAAATGAGCTTGGGTAGAGGCAAGATCGGTATAATCATAGCGGGAGTGTCGGGACTCACATTTTTAACTTGCAGTTCGAGTTCCATGCAAAATGACCGCACGCCCGGCAAGGCCAGCCCGGCCCCTCGGCAGGATTCGGCACAAATGGCTGTGTTGTTAGTGCCGCAAGAGGTTGACAACTGGTGTTGGGCGGCTTCCGCGCAGATGATAATGAGCTATTTTGGAAAAAACGTAGCACAGTGCGAGCAAGCAAATGACGAGTTCCGGCGTACGGACTGCTGCGTCTCTGCCAAAGGCATCTTACCTGCTAATTGCGACTCGGGCGGGTGGCCACAATTTGAGAGGTACGGATTCACGTACTTCAGAACGCACAACGCCCCTCTGAGTTGGGAAATGTTGCAGCAGGAGATTGCCGGGAAGCGCCCAGTCGCATTTTCTTGGGGATGGACGCAAAACGCAGGGCAGGGCCACATGATGGTTGCTATTGGCTATCTTGACGCGCCGACTGGGCGCTTGGTTTTCGTAAACGATCCGTGGCCTCCCAGTAGGGGCGAAGCTCGGCAGATGAGCTATGATCAGTACGTTGCAGCGGACGACCATATACACTGGGACGACTTCTACGTGATTAAAGGAAGGCTTCCGTGACCTGGAACAGAATTTTTAAATCAGCGCTCGGACTTGCGATCTTGACACCCTTGGCTTCGCTTGGTGAAACATCAGTCGCCGAAGATCGCGTTAGAAAAACCGAGCAAGAAGCGGTCGCTGGAACCAAAGCCGTTGCCGAGGAGGCGCTCACTAGACTTAGAGGCCTCGCCGGTGGTGATCGGTATAGATTGTTTGGATTCGCGAGCAGCGAGGAGATCTCGCAAGCGGTACTTGGCGCAGGCGTACCGGTTTTCGACATTGGAACAGAGGACCTAAAGAGGTACAGCCCCGGCTCCGATATCGCCGCCCTCTTAATTGCGTGCCGTCAGGTCATTTATCCGATCTTGGTGGCGAGTCAGGTGCGATCCTCTGTCACCATTGTGCGGATGAAAGATGCTTGGCGATTCGGTGAATACGGGCGAGCTCTAACCGCGACTGCTTTGAACGATGCGGTTAAGAGCATTGGAAATCTAACAGGGTCCCGGGCAGCTTTCATCGCCTCGGTTCCGGCCCAGAGCGTCTATCTAAAGGGAAAGTTTACCGCGGCAGGGATTCAGTTGCGCGCGGTCCAAATCACTGCCGAACAAGCTACGACAGGGCCAGACAAGTATCTGTTCGTAGAAGGCGCCCCGTCCGGAACTGACCTAATCGGACGCCTTGCTGTCAGAGCTAGACAGCAACAGTCTTCCGAACGCACGTTGAGATAGTTGCGAAATACACCCCTTAAGGATAGGCCCGGTAGGGGCTCGTAGATGAACTCGGTCGGGTGAACCAGACGATGGACCGAGCGATGTAGTGTTCGTCAGCGGTTGAGAGAAATAGCGAGCAGATGAAGTAGCACATCAGCGCAGACTTTGGCGCACCCGACAGCGGGCAACTGTCGGCCCTCGTTGAATCAGCGCAACCTTAAATCGGTGAGCTGCTAGATCTTATGAACGTGCTCAACTCGCCTTTTGTGGACGGCGGGGCCGGTGGAGGCGGAGGCACTGCGCCAGGGCCAGTGACGGGTTGGGCCTTTATTTTGCCGAGTTACATCGCGATAAGCCTGAGCTCGACGCTTGGTATAGTCGGAGAGATTATGAACCCTGGGCTGGGGGTTTGCGCCATCGACACAGCCGTTTAGGGGGGGCAGAAGCTGTACAGCGTGGTGAAAGTCTGCGCAGGCATGGCAATAGCCGTGGCTGCGCAAAACACAAAAGCCGCGTGCGGCTGCTTCCCCAGGATTCGTTTCATCGATGTGCTCCTCTTCCGCGCGGGTTTAAGCGGTCGTCAACGTTGTCGGCAGTATACCACGATCTAGGCCGACCCCCGCTCCGGACCCAGGCGCGGGAACGGCCTGATGTCAGCTTCTTATAATCCTGCCTTATGTCAACTCTCCGGCTGGGCGCCGCTATAGAGAGTAAATTCATCGACCGCGTTCGCGCCAGTGCTCGCGGCAGAACCGCTCGATTTTCTTGGGCGTAAAAGGAGACGCGAGCATTCCATCCTGAACGAGCCTTAGCAACTTTGGAGAGCACGGACGATGATGACGGGCTGTTCCCGCTGCAATGTCTGCAAGCAGTCGTTGTTCGTCAGCCAACTGGGCGTCCGAGTAACGCACGGAGGAGGGATGATTAATGAAAGGGTGATCCCCAGCGTTCAGAGCCACGGTTTGATCCTGGCTGTTGCGAAGAGTCGTGATGTTGACGATCACGCAAATATGGGTATCATGTGCGGGTTCGGTGACGACGATCCAAAGATGTGGGACAATGCCAGTTCCCGGAGCGGGAATCAGCACCGTATCGCCCGAGTGCATCCGCTGTCACCTCGAAAAACGGCCAAATAGAACGCGAAACCCGGAAGCAGATGAAAACAAAAGATTTGATTGCCAAGCGCTTCGAAAACGAGTACAATAAAACATAAATGCGGCTACGCTTTAATGAAGTCAAGGCGACCCAGGCCGCTTCCCGGCTGCTCCGATTGCGTGGTGGTCGCATGAGCTACCTCAAGCTCATTAAGCTCCTCTACATTATAGACCGCGAAGCGCTGATTCGTTGGGGAAGGACGGTGACTACCGACCGTCACGTATCCATGCCGAAAGGTCCAGTGGTCAGCCAGATCTATGACCTAATCACTGGCGACGAACCGCCTAATGAGGAGACATTTTGGCGTCAGCACGTCTCTTCTCCCCAAGACTTCGAGATTCAGCTCCAGAAAGATCCCGGCGACGACGAGCTCTCCAATGCGGAAGAGGCCTTGATTGACGAGATTTTTGACGAGCACGGGCACAAAAGCCGGTGGGAGTTGGTGCGGTTGACCCACGATCTTCCAGAATGGCAAGATCCTTGCGGAGGCTCAATCCCCATCGCTTACAGGGATATTCTCAGAGCTGCTAACAAGACCGAGGCTGAAATTGCGGCTGTTGAGAGCGAGATCGAAAGCCTAGCCGTTACACAAGCGCTAGTCGCAC
>JBEKTJ010000118.1:0-21936 GCA_049516155.1 Bryobacteraceae bacterium | reverse complement strand
GAATTGGAAGCGGTACGCGCGTCTTTCGGATCCACTGGGAAGCAGGCCGATCTACAGGGCGTGCTGGCGTTCTGTCAACTTTTCTTGCATATAGCCCAGAACACCCGAGTGACCGTTGACAAAGATAGGCACATTCGGAACATCGAACAGGAACTGGCGGACGCATGGGCCTATAGGGAGAAATGGGGAGAGGTGGTGACGACGCTGCGGCACTTGGAGAGCGGCTTTTTTGATATGCCACCGTCCCTTGCAGTGGACGAGACGCCGGCGGATTGGCCGCTCGGCAGGCTATGTCGACTGCTGGAGGCAGCCGGCCGGGCACGTGCCAGCGAACTCGACAGTAAACTGGCGCAGATGGCCGCTCAGTTGGACCAGACGGTCACGCAGACGGCACAGGCTACACGGTTGGACCAGATAGCCGCCCAGACCGCACAGGCTACACGGTTGGACCAAATAGCAGCCCAGATGGCCACCCAGTTGGACCAGATAGCCGCCCAGACCGCCCGAACCACCGAGTTGGATCAAGTGGCCACCGAGGTCTTCCAGATGGCCGCCCAGCTGGACCAGATAGCCGCCCAGACCGCCAGGACCACCCAGTTGGATCAAGTGGCCACTGAGGCCGCCGCCCAGTTGGACGCCATTCGGGAACGGGTCGAGGGCCTCCACAGCCGCATGGAATCTCAGGTGCGTCTGGATGGCCGGATGCGGGATCTGGAGGTCGGTCTCGTCACAAACAGGCGCGCGATCCAGGCCATCTACGACAGCCGGATCTGGAAGGTGCTGTGTACTATCGGCGGAGCGCTGCAGCGTATGACGGGGCGCGGTGCCGCACTGCAGGGTGGGGCTTGGGCGCCGCGCGAAGCCGCTGCCGAGCCTGCCGTCCAGCCGCACCGCGACGCCTCCGACAGTTTCCAGGCCTTGGTGTGCGACAATCCAACCGACGGTGGCATCATACCCGTCCGGAATGTAGTCGAAATTCGCGGCTGGGCGCTGGCGGAATCTGGGATTGATCGCGTTCTGATCCAAATTAACGACGATACTCCGGTGCCCGCGTCGTACGGCATTCCGCGGCCGGATGTCGCGCGCAGTCATCCTGCGGTCGGCGACGCCGAGCAGTCCGGCTTTCGGTTTTTCTGGGACCCCACCGGCTTGCCGGAAGGCCCCTGTACGGTTCGTGTTACGGCTGTCGCCCGGAGCGGGCGAACCCAGGAAGCGATTCGTAACGTCCTAATCGATTGGACCACGCCACCGGGTTACAGCTTGTGGATTGCTCGCAACGAACCAACCGTTGAAGGCCTGCGCCAGATGCGGCGCGATGCGGGCAACTTTCCCGTGTGCCCGCGCATCAGCATCGTCGTTCCAGTCTATAAGACGCCTATTGCCATAATTACGCGGTGCATCGAATCCGTGCTGGAACAGACGTATCCGGAGTGGGAACTATGTCTGGCCGACGACGGTTCGAATGACGCAGATCTTGCTGTCCTCCTGCAGCAATACTCTAAACGCGACGCTCGCATCCGGTTCGCCGCACTGGAACGAAATCTCGGAATTTCAGGCGCTAGTAATGCGGCATTGCGACTGTGTACAGGAGAGTATGTAGCTTTTCTAGATCATGACGACGAATTGGCGCCCTTCGCGTTGTCGGCGGTTGTAGAGGCTGTAAATGGCAATCCGGACAACGAGATCTTCTATTCCGATGAGGACAAACTCGACGAAAAGGGCCGCCGCTACGACGCATTCTTCAAACCCGATTGGTCTCCCGACCTCTTCCTTTCGCTCAACTATATCTGCCACTTGGTGGTAATGAAACGCTCGCTTCTGGAGCGTCTCGGCGGGCTGGATGAGAGCTACAGCGGCGCTCAGGATTACGAGCTCTTACTGCGTGCCAGCGAACGCACGCAGAAAATCAAAAGGATACCCAAAATCCTTTATCACTGGCGGGCAGTCGCGGGCTCCGCTGCCAAGGCGTCGGAAGAAAAACCGCAAGCCAGCGCCGATGGAAAACGAGCCTTGGCGGCGTATGTCGAGAGAAACGTGCCCGGCGCCTGCGTGGAAGAGACGGGGACGTGCCGCTATCGGGTTCGTTATCCCATCACCGCAGAGCCCCGAGTCGGCATTTTGATACCTACGGGCGGTCATAAGAACGTCTTCCGCGCTGTGGACGAGGTTCTGGAAGAGACGACCTATCGGAACTATGAGATCTTGTTGATCGATAACTCGCGTACAGTGCGCGTGGAGGAATATGCTTCCCGCTTAGCCGCGCGTAAGGCGCCTGTGCGGTATTTCGACTGGCGCGGCAAACCGTTCAACTTCTCTCGGATGAACAACGCGGCGGCCCGAAGTACGACGTCGCCTTACCTACTGTTCTTAAATGACGACACAGCGGTCATTGCGGCCGAGTGGCTGACCGCGATGCTGGAGCATGCCCAGCACCCGAAGGTCGGCGCAGTCGGCGCGCAGCTGTGGTATCCGAATAACTTGATTCAGCACGCTGGCGTAGTCATGGGCATGGGCGGCAATTGCAGTCACGCCTTTAAGGGCGTGCCGGGTGAGCTACAGCATTGTTATTTCGGCTTTCCCAATCTGATCCGGAACTGCAGCGCCGTCACGGGCGCCTGCCTGCTGGTAGCTCGCTCCAAGTTTTTCGAAGCTGGGGCATTCGACGAGGTTAATCTGGCCGTAGCCTTTCAAGACGTGGACCTGTGCCTGAAACTTCTGGAGCTCGGCTATCGCAACGTATATACGCCGTACGCAAAGCTCTACCACTACGAATCGGCCACCAAGACTGAGAAGGATAAGATCCCGGATCCCATGGAAGACGCTTTCATGAAGAAAAAATGGGCCCGGTATATTGCGGACGATCCTTACTACAGCCCAAATTTGGCCCGCCAGAAAGAGGACTTCAGCCTGGCGATTGATTGAGACTGGGCCGCGCGGCATGAGCTGGATTGGTTGTGTGGACAGACTTGCGGACAGATGCATCTCCGGATGGGCGGCCGACGACACTCGCCGCGACACGCCGGTTCAGGTCGAAGTGATTGTCAATTCCCTCACCGTGGCGGCAGTTTCGTGCGAAATACCCCGCGCAGACCTGGTTGCGGCTGGCATTGGCGATGGCCGCAAGGGTTTTCGTTTCGATCCCAGTGGGCACCTCAAGCCCGGCCGCAACAGTCTGGAGGTGCGTTATGCTGGCACGGATTTAGTGGTTCCCAAAGGCCGAGGCCACTGGGTCAGGCGGCGCGGGGGCGGGATATCGGAATGGGAAGCCGCGTTCCTCGCGGCCCTTGAGGCGCATTACGAATTCAGACCGGAGCATCATGTTTGCGGGATCGGAAAACGCGCGGGGGAGTTGGAGCGCGTTCTTTTAGAAGCGGGGGTTCCATTTCGAAAATTTACCGGTATGGAAGCACCATCCGATCCGGCTGGCATCCGGCTGGACGAGAAAGCGGATCTCGTGGTTTCATGGGCGTGGACCACGCCGGTGCCTGAGGCCGTCCGGGTCTTGCAGCGGTTTGCGCAATGCTCCATGCAGAAGCCGGGTTTTCTGGCAGCCGGCTTCATCGAAACCCCTGAGTCTTCTAAGCAAATTCGTGAGGCTTTTCATGAGTTGGGTGCTCCGCGGGTGAATCTGGAGTCCATCACGCCGGCGCAGGACACCATGCACCGGATTTTCGCCTTTGGGGAAGTTGGCGGAGCTGAGGCGCCCGTAGAGGAAGCGGTGCCGGTTCTAGCCCATATTCACGTGCCTAAGTGCGCGGGGACGTCGTTCCGCGCTCTATTGGAGAGATACTTCGGACCGAGGCATCTGGGATTGTACGTCAACGATACATACTTCGTATACGGCGACGAAGCTCTCCGCGGCTATCTGTTGCAAGACCTGGAGGTACGGGGGTTCAGCTCGCACCATGTGCGCGCGTTCCCGCACTGGCTGGCTGGCCGTGAAATCCTATATATCGCGTTCCTGCGCGACCCCATCCAGCAGTTTGTCTCGTACATGACGCACATTAAGAAACATTATTCGACGATCACTTCAGCGAGCCTCCTCGCGGCAGCACCGCCGGACGCCCCCCAACTGACATTGCGTGACTTCGCCAGGTGGCTGCTGACTCAAGACAGGGACATTCCCTTCCGCGAAAATCACAATGTGAACTTCTTTGCCCGCCATAGCGATCCGGCAGCTTCAGATCGTTTGGAAGCGGCAAAAGCCGCTCTCGCAGAATTTTTTTTCGTGGGCATTACGGAGCGCATGGAGGAAAGTATGGCCAAGCTGAAGGCCCTGGCGCGGGCTGCCGGCCTGGACTTCCCGCCGGGTCCATTACCGGTCGAGAACACGTCGGCTGAATATCGGGACGACCTGAGTTGGATCAACCCGGAAGACGAAGTGGGGTCGTTACTGCTGCACTCAGTGGAGAAAGACCGGCAACTCTATGATTGGGCTGCCGGGCGGCTCGACGAGTAATATGAGAACGCACGTCGTACTGCTTGATGAACTAGTGGCTGCGATCAGCCATCTCGTGGGTAAGCGAGGCCGGAGCGGTTTTCTGAAACACGCGTGGGAAGAGGTCAAACGCCAGCGGCTTCTGAGGCTGCTCGAAAACCCGGCGCCAATCTGGAAAGTCGAAGATCACTCGGAATTGGCGGATGGGGCCGGAGCGTGGGTCGAAAGAATGCGTGCCGAAGATGAGGCGCTGGACCGGCGGCGCACCGGGCGCTAATGGCCATCTATCTTTTGGACACTTCCGTCATCGTGGTTCGCCATGGCAACGGCCTGATTTGCTGCACAATCAATGTCATTGAGATTTACACGGGTATGCGCCGTCATTGAAGAACCAGCCACGGCCGAGCTTCTGGAAGTCTCGGCTATTACGAGGTGACACGCACGATTCCCCGCAGCGCAGGAGGCTTCGTTATGACTGGGCGCGTAGACGAACAGCAACAGGCACTTTCCGATGCAGGAACTGCACCTATATCCGATGTCTGGGTAGCCGTGATGTCACTTCTTCTCCGCCCGGAACTTCGCCCACGCCAGTTGCGACTTACCCACTTCGAACAGCAGCTTAAGCGCGTTCACTTTCTCCGGCGGCACTAACTCCCCGGCCAGGAATTGCCGCAAGGCTTCGGAGCGCCGGAGCTTACCCGACGATGTCCGGGGCAGCGTTCCCGGCTCCAGCAACTCCACGTCCCGCGGCTTCAGTGAAAGCCCCTTCAGGATGCAGTGGTTGATCTCTGCGATCACCTCTTCTTCGGGCCGCTTCTTGTGCGGGTCCTTTTCCGCCAGAATAATTAGCTGTTCGCCTTCCGTTTCGACCATAGTGCTCACGGCCACCGTACAACCTTTGCGCACACCCTCGACATCTAACAGCAGCTCTTCCATCTCCTGCGGAGCGTAATTGCGTCCTCGAATGATGATCAGATCCTTGGCCCGTCCGGCAATGTAAAGTTCGCCTTCGTGCAAGAATCCGAGATCGCCCGTGTCCAGCCATTCGCCATGAATCATGCTGGCGGTCAACTCCGGGCTTTCCCAGTAACCCTTGGTAATGGACGGCCCTTTAACCCAAATGCGGCCGACACGGCCGTCCGGCACCCGCTGCTCCTGGTCGTCGAAGATGGCCATTTCAACACCCGGCAGCGCCCGGCCGACGGATACGATGCGCCGTCCGGGCCCCAAGTGCGCGGTGCCGCCGTTCCACAAACCCTCGCGGCTGAACTCGGTAAAACGCGGCAGATCGTCGAGGTTCGTGAACGTGACGCCCAATCCCGCCTCCGCTAAACCGTAGACTGGCGTCATGGCCGCGGGCTGGAAGCCCCAGCGCGCGAAACGCTCGGCAAAACGCTGGACGCCGTCGGATTCGATCGGCTCGGCGCCGTTCAGCGCCGCCCGCCAGCGCGACAGATCCACCCCTTCCATCTCCTCGTCTTTGATCTTGGTGGCGCACAAGCTGTAAGCAAAGTGGGGCGCCGGCGAAATCGCCGATTTGTAGCGCGACAAGGTGCGCAGCCAAATGGCCGGCTTGGCCAGGAAAGTATCCGGTCCCATGTAAGTCACCGTGCCGGGATAATACATCCCGAGATACAAGCAACCCACCAGTCCCATGTCGTGATACAGCGGCAACCAGCAGACGCAGCCGTTATCGATCTCATCTTCACCGCGGTACACCAAGGACTGCTGCATCATCGTCAGATTGGCCAACAGATTGGTGTGCGTGACCATGACGGCTTTGGGCTCGACCGTTGTCCCCGAAGAGAATTGCAGGAACGCGGGTTGTTCCGGATCCACTTCCACCGGCTGCCAGCGTCCGCCGCCGGTCTGCAAATCCTTGGCATCCAGAACCTCCCGCAGCGACTCTATACCCACCACCCCAGGGCCAATCAGCTTCCGGATACGGCCTTCCGTAATCAGATAGCGCGCCCCGATCTTGGTCAACATTTTCCGCAAGCGGGCGAAGTATTCATCGAGCTTACCCAAGCGGAACGGCGGATAGAGCGCGGCTGGAATGCCGCCGGCAAGCTGCACCCCCAACAGCGAATCGAAAAACTCGATGGATGTGGAAAGGATCAAGGCCACGCGGTCGCCCGGCCTAAGCCCGTTCGCCTGCAAGGCCGCGGCGGCCTTCTGTGCGCGGCGCAGCACGTCCTGGTACGGATAAAAAGTAGCTTCCTCGGAGGGCGCCACGAAACGGGCGCCCCAGCGTGTACAGGTCTCCAGCTTCAGTAGAATCTCGGGTAGCGTAGCGCCTTTGAGTGTCAGCGCACTCATGCCTGCGGCTCCGGTTCGCATACCCGGCTGGCGATCATCTTCACCAGATCCTGGACGGTCTGCAGTTCCTGCCATTGTTCGAGCCCGAAGGCGCAGCCGAAGTCCTGTTCGATGGTGGTTACCAGCACTACTTGCGCCAGCGAATCCAGTTGCAGAGCGTCCATCAGCGAGACGCTGGGACCGATCGCCTCGATCTGTTCCGGTGTCAGGTTAAGCTGCTCCTTGGCGATCTTCTTCAAATGTTCCAGAATCGTTTCTTCATTCCATTTGACTAGCGTCTGTTCGGGCATGGGCCTCTCTCCATTATGTTTGATAACTGCCGGCCGGCACAGCCTTCTCGGGCGGCGGGATGACCAGCGGATCTTCCCGATAGTACATCTGCCCGATCCAATCGGCGTACTTGCGTTCCAGTACCGGGCGGCGCACTTTTAGCGTAGGTGTGACCAACTCGGTGTCCAGCAATGCCCCCTCATTGAGGAAGCAGAATCGTTTGGCCTGCTCGAACGAGGAGAAATCGGCTTGCAAGCTCGCCAGTTCCTGGCGGAAGAGCGCGACCACCGCTGGCGCCAACAGTAATTCATCATAGCTGCTGCAAGCCAGCCCGTGTTGGGCGGCAAAGCGCGCCAAGTTTTCCGGATGGGCCACGATCAGAGCGCAGACGAACTTACGGCCATCGCCGACAACCAGCGCCTGCTGGATATAAAGGCTGCGCTGCAGCGCTTGTTCCAGGGGCGCGCAAGCTACGTTCTTGCCGTTCGAGAGGACCAGGATTTCCTTGCTGCGGCCCGTGATGGTGACATTGCCATCGGCGTCCATGCCGCCCAGGTCGCCGGTGCGCAGCCAGCCGTCCTCGTCTATGGTTTGGCGGGTGGCGGCTTCGTCCAGATAATAACCCAGCATCACGTGCGGCCCGCGCGTGAGTATCTCGCCATCTTCGCCGATCCGCACTGCCACGCCATCGAGCGGGCGCCCCACGGAGCCGATCTTCTCCCGGCGATATTCGTTGAGCGTGATTACTGGAGAGGTTTCCGTCATGCCGTAGCCTTGCAGCACGTCGAAACCGGCGGCGCGGAAGAAAAGCTCCACATCCGGGTTGAGCCAGGCGCCGCCGGAGATGAAGTATTGCAGGCCATACAATTGGCGATGCACTTTCGGGAACACCAGCAAGTTGGCCAAGGGAGCTAGCATCCTCTGGGCCAAGCTTGCCGCCTTTCCGCCCAGCATCGTTGCCCGTGCGCACGCCACCGCGGCCTCGATCAATTTCCCGGCTATAATGCGCCGGTACGACACAAGCTGGGAGATCTCGATCTCCACGGCCTCCTTCATCTTTTCCAGAATCCGCGGCACGACCCCTATAATGTCGGGCCGGTGGATCGGCAGCAATTCTTTTAAATCGTGCGGGTCGCCGTAAGCGATGCGTACGCCCTCGTGGAAGTAGCCAAAGCTAAGCGTACGCTCCAAAACATGCGGCAGCGGCAGGACCGAAAGAGCCTGGTGGGCCGTATTTGAAGGAACGCGCGCCAGGCTGCCGCGCAGATCGGCCACAATGTTACCGTGCGAGAGCATTACGCCTTTGGGCGTGCCAGTCGTGCCGGAAGTATAGACGATGGTTGCCAAGTCGCCCGGCTCGGCGGCCAGCGAGTCGGCGCGGATACGATGCACCGCGGCCTCATCGAATACGGGCGCTTCGGCTACGATCCGCGGCAAGGAGGTCCGGACGCCGGGCGTCTCTTCCATGGCCACGATGGTCTCCGTCTCCGCCAATTCCGTTAGCAGTGGCCGTAGGATTTCCCATTGCGCCGCGCCGGCGACAATGGCCGCACGGCACGCGCTGTGCCGCAACTGGTAGGCGATCTGGGAGGGTGACAGCGTGTTGTAAATCGGCACCACTACCAGGCGCGAAAGCAGAACGGCGAAATCGGCGATGTGCCACTCCGGCCGGTTCTCGGAGAATACCGCCACCCGGTCGCCCGGCGCCAGGCCGGAATCCAGCAGGAACTGCCGCAACGCAAAAACCGCCCGCGCGAAACGCTCCGTGGACCAGACCATCAACTCGCCGCGATTTTGAAAACTCAGCAGCCGGTCGAAACGATAATGGTCCAGATGATGAAAGAACAGGTGATTCAGCGTGGTGACGCCGTGGTTCGGCTGCATGCGGCTTCCATGGGGTTCGACGGATTACGCTTGGTGTCTTTTGAAGCTAACACGAAAGCCACAGTAGAATCAAGCGAATGCGAGTGAGTCGATAGTGGTACCGGCCTATTACGAAAGCGGATAACCCGGCAGTCTCGCTAAAGAAAGAGCAAACATGCTCAACATACCCAGGAGCAACGCGCTGGCAGCGAACAGCGCATCGGGCATCAGGTGAATCATGATACCCAGGCTGGCCCCAAACGCGGTCAGCAACCACAGAATCCAAACGACCTGCCGCTGATCAAGCCCCAGCGATGCCAAGCGGTGCGAGCTGTGGTCGCATCCACCCAGCGAGATCGGCCGGCCGGCGAGCGTCCGTAGAATGGAAACCAGCACCGTATCGAAAATCGGATAGGCAAATGTCAATGCCGGATAAACGAGGCCGGTCAGCAGGATGCCTTTATGCGGCGCGGGGCCCGCCAGAGCCAGGGCCCCGAGCGCGAAACCGGCCGGCAGGCTTCCGCAATCGCCCATGAAAATGCGCGCCGGATGGTAGTTGAAAAACAGAAAACCGGCGAATGCGGCGGCCAGTATGGCGTACAGATCCGCATCCGCCCGGTATCCCTCGGAAGTCAGCAGCCACGAGCGGAACAGACAAACGATAATCACCACTCCCGCACACAGCCCATCCATATTGTCGATCAGGTTGAAGGCATTGGTGATCATCACGATCCAGAAGATACCGAGGGCCACGTTCGGCAGATACCACGGAGTCGCGGGAAAGACTGCGCCGCCGAGCACCACAAAACCGGCCGCTAGTACTTGTACGGCCAGCTTAAGCGACGGACTGAGATGCAGGCGGTCGTCGAGAAATCCGAAGATCCATAGCGCCGCCACCGCCAAGGCGATACTGGGATAGCGTCCGTGACCCGTCAGCCAGTATGCGGCTGCGGAACTCAGAAAAATCGCCAGCCCCCCGCTTGAAGGCGTGGGTATGGCGTGCCAACGGTCCTTTCGCGGCGCAGCCGTGAGACCCAGCCGGGCATCCGCGCGGATTTGCAGCCGCGTCAACACTACGGACAGCAGACCAGTACAAAGAATTAGCACCCTTATACTGCCATCGCCAGAGCCTGTTTCGGCATCTGCCGGACCCATTCGTAATCCACCACGCGCCGCACGATGGCTTCGAGCGAAGTGGCTGGCCGGTATTGCACCAGTCTTTCCAGCTTTTTGAGGCAAGGCACCCGCCGGTCCATATCTTCGAATCCGGGGCCGTAGGCTTGATTGTAAGGCACGTGCTCCAGCCGCGACGGCGATCCTGTAATCTCTCTGACTAGCTCGGCCAGCTCGTTGATCGACACTTCCCGGTCGTTGCCGATGTTGACAATCTCCCCGACCGCTGACGGCG
The DNA here is from genome assembly GCA_049516155.1 of Bryobacteraceae bacterium. Lineage (GTDB taxonomy): Bacteria > Acidobacteriota > Terriglobia > Bryobacterales > Bryobacteraceae > Bog-159. The sequence continues at coordinate 11,638 of JBEKTJ010000118.1, read as the reverse complement.
TTTGGGCAAGGCGCACCATGGCTTCCACCACATCGCCTACGTAAGAGAAGCAGCGGCGCTGCTCCCCGGTTTCATGTATGGTCAAGGGCTCACCGCGTAGCGCTTGACGCACGAAGGTGGGCAGCACCATGCCGTAGCGGCCGGTCTGGCGCGGCCCGACAGTGTTGAAGAAGCGCAGCACGGTTACGGGCAGGCCGCGCTCGCGCCAGTAGGCCAACGCCAGCCATTCATCCAGTGCTTTCGAGGCGGCGTAACTCCAGCGGCCGATATGGGTGGGACCGAGGACCAGATCGTCCTCTTCGCGGAACGGCAGACGGGTACTCTTGCCATAAACTTCCGAAGTCGATGCCAGCATTACCGGCCTGCCCTTCTTGGCGGCGCAGCGCAACACCACTTCGGTACCATGCACATTGGTCTCGATGGTGCGCACCGGACTGTCCACGATGAGTTTCACACCGACCGCTGCCGCCAGATGGAAAACCATATCGGCGCAGTCCACCAATTCGCCGACCAGGGGTTCGTTAAAGACGGAATCGATGCGGTATGAAAATGTAGGTCTGGCCTTCAGATGCATGATATTCTCGAACGCCCCCGTCGAAAGGTCGTCGAGAATGGTAACGCGCCAGCCCTCCGCCAGACAGCGCTCCGCCAAATGAGATCCGATAAATCCAGCCCCGCCGGTAATCAACACGTTCATGAATTCCTCCGCAAGGATGTTTGTCCCAAATTCTTTTTCCACAGCAAGTCGCGGTACAACGCGTCTAAGTTTTCCACCAGCGTTTCCTTGCGATACTGCCGTGAGGCGAAAGCCCGTCCAGCCAGCCCCATGCGCGTTACCAGGGACCGATCCCCGGCGAGCGCCACCAGCGCGTCGGCCAGCGTGCGCGCATTGGACTCCGTCAGTACCCCATTCGCATACCAGCGCGCGCCACCGGTAGCGCGCAGGGTACTGCCCGAAACCATGTCCACCACGCCACCCACGGCGGTGGAGACAAACGGCCGGGCCGCAGCCATGCCCTGGATGAGGGCCACCGGCGTGCCTTCGTTGCGCGAGGTCTGCAACAGCACGTCGCACCGCGCCATTGCCGGCAGGATTTCCCTCTGCCAACCCAGACATTCCACGCGCCCGCAATGCCGGTCGAGAAGATCGGTCAGTGCGAAACGGTCTGGTCCATCGCCCGCGATCACGAACTGTATGTCCGGGCTGCGTTGCAGCACGTCTTTAATGGTGGCGGCCAGCAAAGAGATGTTTTTCACCGGAACCATGCGGCCGAACCAGCCTACCGTCAGCGGGCCGCTGTCTGCCGGCGGACGCAAAGCGAAGTAATCGTCTAGTTCCAGCCCTAGCGGCACCACGTGAAACTTGTGCGCCGGCGCCACAAGAAACTTCGCGCTCAATTCCGTGGCCTGCTGGGGAGACACTACGCACAATGCGTCGGTGAAGTGCGCAAGCAATCTCTCGACGCGCCGGAAAACCCCTGCCTGAACGCGCGAGAAATACTCATTCAGGCAATTGCCATGAAACGTATGGATGACGACCGGTGCGCCGCTCAGCACCGCCGCCAGGCGCCCCAGGCAACCGGCCATGGCGGTATGCGTGTGCACGATCATGGGCCGCTCGCGCCGTAGCAGCCGCCACAACCGCCACAACGCCTTCAGATTGCGCCACGGCCGCACCGACCGCGACAGCTCCGTCACCCATTGCACGGAATCGGTGGGTCGCAGTAAGCAGCGTATGTCTCCGTCTTCCGGCTCGCAGCTTCCCGCCACCAACACCGTGCGATACTCCAGCGCGGCCATCTCCCGTGTGAGCAGCAGCGTATGGATAGCCGGGCCGCCGATGTTCAAACGCGTGATGACGCGCACGACTTTTGGACGTTCCGGTCCAGCCGTGAAATCACGAACCGGAATTTCCCGTTCGGCGAGCGTGGAATGCGATCGGTACATTGAAACTCCAGGTGAATATTCCGGCCCACACGGGCGCGGAGGTTGTTTTCCAGCATTTGCAGGTCTTCGGCGGTGAAGTGCGGCGCCGGGACGAAGCGGACCCGCAGCACGTCGAGGGATTCCTGCTCAAGCTGGCTTTCGATAATGTTGTGGACGCCTTTCAACGCCGGATCCAGGCGTCCAAGAAAACCACGGTCGCGGGTATAGACGAAATCGTCGAGCCGGCCGCCGATCTCCTCGATTACCGGCATACCGCGGCCGCAGGAACAGCTTTCGGCGGCGAAGCGGGCGGTATCGCCCACCCGGTATCGGATGAGCGGCATGGCGTAATTCACCAACCCCGTCAGCACGACTTCGCCCATCTCGCCCAGAGCCGCGGGCGTGCCATCGGGACGCAGTATCTCGGTTAAGCCGGCCAGCGGATGGGCGTGCATGCGGCCGGCTTCGCATTGGTACCAGAAGCTCTGCATCTCCGCCTGTCCGTACTGGTCGAAGACGCGCGTCGCGAAAGTCTCCTCTATGGCGCCGCGCTGGTGGTCGAGCAGGGTTTCCGCGGAAGTGAGTGCGGCCCGCAATTGGGGCGCAGGACGGCCCGACTGCCGGTAGTATTCTGCCAGCACATACATCGCAGACGGGTAGCCGGATAAATATTCCGGCCGGAAGCGCTCCAGGGCCGCGGCGTAGAGCGGCAAATTCCCCGGTAGTAAATGGACAGTAGAGAGCAACAGTGCGTGGTTTGCTAGGTCGTGCCGCCAGAGCGTCTTCGCCGCGCCGGATTGGCGCGCCGGTACAATCGTCTTGCCGGTGAACTGGCCGCGCCGGTCGTCCTTGGTGACACCCGCCGTATTGCGGTAAAGCTCAACGAAGGCCCACATCCGCTGCATCGCTTGGCGGCTGTGGTAAACGGTAAGCGGCTTCCCCGTGGTGCCGCTGGTATGCCAGGGAATCAGCGACCGCCGCGGAAAAATATCCGCGATGAAATCCTCGGGGCGTTCCCGGACATGCTCTTTAGTAGTGAATGCCGCTGGGTTTTTTCGATAATACGGCACATGTGTGGAGACAAATCTGCGGAGCCGATCAATCTCGGTCGTCTGCAATTCGCGCAGTTGTTGCGCGGGCAGGTACTCGGTGCGTTTGAGCGTTTCAAGGTAACCCCGGAATACTCCGCCATAGCGCCAATGGCGATAGCGGACTCCTTGGGCGGTGGCGCATACGTGCTGTAGGGTAACCGGCAGTGCGGAATAGAATTGTTGCAGCATTTCAGCGGTGTGTTTGAAATGAATATGTAGTAAATGATACAGACTTATCTCTTGAGATTAAAAGCGTTTCCGTACACAGCAGGCGGGAGGGCCGAAAGAATGAATTGAGCGAAAATAACGTTTGAGAAACGAACTGGCGAAGCACGGCCCTCCCGCCCGGCGCTTTCCTTGATAGTATTGATCTTGCCCATGAAGGCGATCATCCTCGCGGCGGGGTTGGGGACCCGCTTGCGCCCTATCACAGACACTACCCCAAAGTGCCTGGTGCCGATCAACGGCGTGCCATTGCTGGAACTGTGGCTGCGGCAATGTGAGCGAGCCGGAGTGGAAGGCGTCCTGGTGAACACCCACCATTTGGCCGGGCGGGTTGAGGAATTTGTCGCGACCCGCCACGGAGTACCGGTGACTTTGGCCTATGAGCCCGAGCTGCTGGGCAGCGCCGGAACCATCGCCGCGAATTGGGATTTTGTGGAATCCGCCGAATCTTTCCTGATCGTCTACGCCGACAATTTGACCACCTTCCCCTTGTCCAAGTTGATCGCGTTCCATGCCACTCACACGCGCATCGCCTCCATGGCCCTGTTCCGTTCCCCAAATCCGTCGGCCTGCGGGGTGGTGGAGATGGATAGCTCCGGCCTGGTTACGGGATTCTGGGAGAAGCCCGAGAATCCGCCCGGCAATCTGGTCAACGCCGGTCTCTACGTCTTTCGCCGCCAGGTGCGGTCGTATTTGCCCACCGAGGTTCCCGCCGACGTAGGGCGTTCATTGATGCCGGCCCTGGTCGGCCGGGCCATGGGGTTGCCCATCGGCGCTTACTTCGTGGATATAGGTACTTTGGAAAATTACTACAGCGCCCAGGCGGATTATGCCGCCGCCTGCCAGGCGGGCGAAGAATCGTGATCGAGCACAGAAGTCATAAATGCCGAATGGTACAACATTGTTGTACGATAGGAGTGTGACTGTCACCGCCTCCTATGCGAGGGCTCACTTGCCCGAACTGCTGAAAGCCGTCCAACGGGGCAAGACCGTTACCATCTCGCGCTATGACCGGCCGATTGCAGATCTGGCGCCGTCGAAACGAGCCGTGAAGCCCCCGCGCAGATTTGGAACGCTTAAGGACAAGGTCAAGATCGTCGATCCGAACTGGGCCGCACCGATGACCGCCGCGGAAGCGGATGCGTTCATCGAAGGGCGCTAGTAGGCGGTGCGGCTCCTTCTCGACACGCAGGTCTTTTTCATGGCGGCAACCGGAGCGTCATTTCCCAAGAGAGTGCAGGCGCTTCTCGCCAGCCTGGACAACGAACTGCTACTAAGTTCCATTTCCATCCTGGAGATCGCTTTGAAGAATGCGCGCAAGAAAATCGATATGCCGGAGGCGTTCATGCATCAAGCCGTACAAGATCTCGGCCTAACAGTGATCGCCTTCGAGCCGCGGCATGCATATCGGCTGTTCACTCTTCCGATGCACCATGCGGATCCATTCGATCGGATGATCATTGCCACCGCACTCGTTGAAGACGTGCCTGTGATTGGCGGCGACGGCCAGTTTGCCCGCTACGAGGGTTTGCGGGTTATTTGGTAGGCGCCCCGGCCACGGTACACTGAGGAGAGGAACGCCGCCATGTTTTCTCCTGTGGTTACAGCGACGGATTTGGTAACCGGCGAGCACATGAATGTGGAGGACTTCTTGCGCCGTTGGGAAGAACTCCCAGACCTGAAGAACGCTGAACTCATCGACGGAGTTGTGCACGTGCCCTCACCGGTTAGCCGCGAACACGGAAGTCTCGATTTTCTGATCCACTGGTGGCTGGCGCATTATGCCCAGGCAACGCCGGGATGCAAGGGGGGGAGCAATAGCACGTGGCTGATGCTCGATAGCGCTCCGCAACCCGACGCTTACCTGCGGATCTTGCCCTCGCACGGCGGGCAGTCCGCCGACGAGAAGCGGTTTTGTATTGGCGCGCCCGAACTGGCCGTCGAGATCTGCTTGACATCCACCGAGGTCGATTTTGGACCGAAACGAAAGCTCTATCAGAGGGCTGGCGTGCGGGAATACATAACCATCGAGCGTTTGTGGAAGCGCATCGTCTGGCGCGTACTCGACGAGAACGCCGTCTATGTTCCCCAAGAGATCCCTGTGGACGGCATTATGCGAGCGCAGGTCTTTCCCGGGTTGTGGCTCGATGTGGCCGCCTTCTGGGCCGACGATGGCGCAAAGATGTTGGCCGCGCTGAACGCGGGCCTCGCCTCGGAGGATCACCGGAAATTCGTCGCCCGCCTCGCATCGGCGAAATGATGCGTTGCCGTCTACTCCCCCAACCGGCGCGCGTAAGCCGGCCTTGCCGTTGCGCGACATTTGGCGCATAATAGTAGACAAATGGCACATCCAGCCACTAGCACTCCGGCCACCGGAACCCGGGTGATCGGCGCTGTCCGCAAAGGTTTCCCAACCGGGAAGCTTACTAAAATGGCGCAGCTCCTAGCTGTAGACCAAGAACTCCTGTTGCGGATACTGGGCGTTTCCCAGCGGACCATTCAGCGCAAGCATGCGCTCTTGGATCGTCTCAGCCCGGCCGCTTCGGATCGTCTCTCCCGGATAGATCGGATTTACACGCTGGCGGTCGCGGTATTCGGCGACGGCGAAAAAGCCGCGCAATGGCTCAAGCGGCCCAGTCGGGCACTCGCCAGCGAGGCGCCTCTCGAACTGCTCGACACCGATGCCGGGACACAACAGGTGGAACGGGAATTGCGCCAGATTCAGTATGGCTTTGTCTATTGATGCCGTCGCTGTGGAGACTGTACCGAGCCCAGTATGGACCCGGCCTGGATGGAATCGGCGGTACTTTTGCGGACGGACGCTGGCACACACTCGGTGAGCGTGTGGTTTACTTCGGAGGATCGGCCGCCATCGTGGTGCTGGAGCGCATGGCGCATACCGATCCCGATTTGTTGCCCGACGATCTCCGGCTTGCTCTTTTCGAGTTTCCCGAGCCGGTTCAGGAAACCAAGGTCGAGTTCGCCACGCTGCCGGCGAATTGGAACAAGGATGAAAACGCCACGCGCAGCATAGGTGGCCGGTGGCGACAGCGTCTATCCTCCTGTCTGTTAGCGGTGCCCTCCGCGATCCTCCCCGAAGAAAGTAATTTTGTGCTCAATCCGGAACATCCCGAAGCGAAGCGATTGCGGCTGGTTCGCGAGCGGCCATTCACGTTCGACCCGCGCCTGATTTAGAAGGGACTGGCCCGGTTTTGGTCTGAGATAGTACATGAGCGGTGCATAACCGGTATAATCTTAAGATACTGGTGCCGAAGGGCGTTCGGACCCTATACTGAAGAACTGGGCGATGCCGCCCCCTTCCACGGTGAAGCGGTAGGTCTGCAATAATTCCGTCACAGATTGCCTAAGCGGGGAAGAAAAATGCCGGAACACTTTGAATTTCTCGTTGTGAACGCGCCGGAGCGTCTCCTTCGGCATGGGATGTCCTCTGGCCCCGGTCTGTTCGGCGTCAGGCTGGATACCGTCCGTCCGGACCTTGCGTCCGCGGCCGAAGCCGAATGCGTGATCGTTGCCGCTGCCGGACGCAAGCGGACAAAGGAATTGTTGCGGCTGGCGCGCGCGCGATCACGCCGCGTTCTGCTGGAAGTTTCCACCTCGGAAGAGGCCGCCCTGGCCGGCGACCTGGGCTTCGATGGCGTGGTGTCTAAGACCCCGCTAGATTCGCCTGTGCCGATATGGGGAGCCGGTGGCATCGGCCTGCACTCGGCTGCCTCCTGGTATGCGGGCGGCGCGGCGGGCGTGGTTCTGGATGTCGGGGATTCCTCCTGGGCGGCGCTGGCGAAGCGGTTTCGCACGCTGCCCGCCATCCTGCGCGGCTTGCGCGATTCCGTCCGCGAGCATGTCGAAGCAGCCATGAAGCACCCGCGCCTGGAGCCTCTGGCGAAAGCGGATCCAAATTCGCGCATCGTCGAAGGTCTGGACGATGCCGGCGTTGAAGTTCTGCTCGCCACGCCCGCGCCGAACGTGGCATTTTCGGGCATCTACGACGGCCGTTCCGCCGCCATGGCAGCGGTACTGGCTGCGCCCCTGGCGGAAAAAGGAACCCGCCTCGGTATTCTGGCCGCCGCGGAGGTCGCCGAAGAAGGCGCCCGCCTGGTTGGTGAATTGACCGTACCATTTGCCGGCCCTCGCGTGGAAACCGCGCCGCCGCTCAAGCCTTTCGATGTCGCCATCGTGGGTATGGGCTGCCTGCTGCCGAAGGCACCCAACGTGCGCGCCTTCTGGGCCAACATTCTAAATAAGGTCGATGCCATCGGCGACATTCCAAAAGAACGCTTCAACATCGACCTGTATTACGACCCAGACCGCAAGGCCAAAGACAAGATGCACTCCCGTTGGGGCGGCTTCCTGGACCCTGTGCCGTTCGATCCTATGCGCTATGGCATCCCGCCGACCGCGCTGCCGTCCATCGATCCATTGCAATTGCTAGCGCTCGTCACGGTGGATCAAGCGCTGCGCGATGCCGGCTATCATGATCGCGAATTCCCGCGCCAGACCACTTCGGTGATTCTGGGCCTGAGCGGCGGGCTGGGCGATGTGGGCCTGCAATACGCGGTGCGCTCCATGCTTCAGCAGTTCATCAGTAAGCCGCCCGCGGAATTGCTCCAGGAGCTGCCGGAGTGGACCGAAGACTCCTTCGCCGGTCTGCTGCTGAACGTCGCCTCCGGCCGCGTGGCCAACCGCTTCGATCTCGGCGGCGTGAATTTCAGCGTGGATGCCGCCTGTGCTTCTTCCCTGGCCGCGGTTTACCTGGCCGCGCGCGAGCTGGCCGATCATTCAAGCGACATGGCCATCGTGGGAGGCGTGGATACCGCGCAAAGCCCATTCGGTTATATGTGTTTCGCCAAGGCGCAGGCGCTTTCCGCCCGCGGCCGCTGCCGCACATTCGATGAATCCGCCGATGGCATCGCCATCAGCGAAGGCATCAGCATGATGGTGCTGAAGCGCCTGGAAGACGCCGAGCGCGATGGCGATCGCATCTACGCGGTGATCAAAGGCGTGGCCGGATCGAGCGACGGCAAAGGCAAAAGCATGACCGCGCCGCGTCTGGAAGGCCAGATCCTGGCGCTGCAGCGAGCCTACGCGCGAGCGGGTATTCGCCCTTCGACCGTTGGTTTGATCGAAGCGCATGGCACCGGTACCGCGCTGGGTGACGCGAGTGAACTGTCTGCCGTAGCCGACGTGTTCCAGGCCGATGGAGCCACACCGCAGAGCTGTGCGATCGGATCGGTGAAGTCCATGGTGGGCCATACCAAGTCCGCCGCGGGGGTCACCGGATTGATGAAAGTGGCGCTCGCGCTGTATCACAAGACCCTGCCAGCCACACTGCATGTCGAGAAGCCCAATCCGAAACTGCTCGAACCGGGTGCGCCGATTTTCGTGAACACCGAGACGCTGCCCTGGATTCCGCCGGCGGGTACCCCGCGGCGCGGCGGCGTCAGCGCGTTTGGCTTTGGCGGAACCAATTTCCATGCGGTGCTGGAGGAGTTTCAGGGCGATCTGAGAGATGCGGCCGATGTGGCGCTGACCGAAAAGTGGCCCGCCGAACTGTATATCTGGAACGACCCCACGCCCGCGGATCTCCGTGGCGCAGGCACTCCTGCCTGGCGCGACGGCTCTAAGCCGTCGCAAACCCGCTTGGCCATCGTGGCAACTACGCCCGAAGACCTCCAGGCAAAATTAACCAAAGCCAAAACCGCGTTGGAATCCAAACAGCCGCTCAACGATTCGCAAGGCATCTATCTGGCCTTCGGTCCCCCACGCGGCAAAGTCGCTTTCTTGTTCCCCGGCCAGGGTTCCCAAAAACCCCACATGCTGCGCGAACTGGCGCTGACCTTCCCTGAATTCCGCGCCAGTCTGGAACAAGCCGAACAGTCGCTGGCCGGGCGTTTCCCCAAAAAGCTCAGCGCGTACATCTATCCGCCGCCAGCGTTCAGTTCCGAGGAGGAGAAGCGGCAAAATCTGGAACTGACCGACACGGTAGTTGCCCAACCCGCGCTGGGAGTGGTTGAGATCGGGCTGTGCCGCACGCTCGAACGGCTGGGCGTGCATGCAGACATGACCGCGGGCCACAGTTACGGCGAATACGTGGCACTGGCCGCCGCCGGGGTGATTTCAGATCACGCCTTGTTCGAGCTTTCCGAATCCCGCGGCCGCGCCATCAAAGATACCACCCACGAAGAAGCCGGCACGATGGCTGCCGTGGCCGCCGATGCGGATGCCATCGCCAAAGCCCTGGACGGTATGGAAGGCATTACGCTGGCTAATCACAACAGCCCGCGCCAGACCGTGATTTCCGGCGCAAATGCCGCCGTCCAAGCAGCTATCAAGAAGCTGGAGACGGCCGGGCTCACGGCGCGGCTGATCCCGGTGGCCTGCGCTTTTCACTCACCGCTGATGGAACCGGCGCGCGAGCGGTTCGCCGAAGTGCTGGCCCGACAGGCCTTCGCCAAACCCCATGCGGCGGTTTTCTCCAATACCCTGGGCGGACAATATCCGGAAGATCCCCAGGAAATCGCCGCGTTGCTCGCCAGCCATCTGGTGCGCCCGGTAAAGTTCGTGGACCCCAAGGGCGTGCTCACCGGCTTGGCGCGCCAGATTCTGGACGGCAAGGACGCGCGCTTCATTCAAGTTGACAGCGAACGCAACGGCTTGGTGCAATTCCTAAACGCCCTCGCGCAGTTGGCCGTAGAGGGAGTGCCGGTGGATACCGCGCAACTCATGCGTGGCCGCCTGACGCCGCCCGAGCCCGCAGCCCGCGAAACCGGATGGATGGTGAACGGTCTGAAAGCCTTCCCGCGCAGCCAGCCGCCGCATATCGTCAAGCCGCTCGATCTGGTGACGCCATCTTCTATCCCTATCCCGCAGCCGCTTCCCGTGGTAGTTCCGGCGCCAGTCCCCGCCCCGGCATCCACCACCAACGATGCCGTAATGCTGCAATTCCAGCAGCTCATGAAGCAGGTTCTGCAAACGCAGACCACCATCATGACGGCATACCTGCAGGGATCGCCAGCAGTTCCCGTTCCCATTGCGGTGGCGCCACCGCCGCCCATCGCAGTTGCCGCCCCAACCCCAACGCCGCCTCCTGTACCGGTAGTGACCGCACCCGTTGTGGCTGCGCCGCCTGCGGCGCCATCCCAACAGCGTAGTTTCGTCGAAGATCTGCGCCGCATCGCCGCCGAACGCACCGGCTATCCGCCGGAGATGCTAGACCTGGACGCCGGCATCGAATCCGACCTGGGCATCGATTCCATCAAGCGCGTGGAAATCCTAACCGCTCTGCAGAAGCTCGGCACGCCCGAGCAACAACAAGCCGTGCAGGGCATCATGAACAAGCTGACCAGCGCCCGCACGTTGCGCGAGATAGCCGATCTGATCGGTGGCTCGGTAGGATCGAGTCCCGCCGTAACCGCGCCCGTGCCTGTACCCATGGGCCGCGACTTCGTTACCGAATTGCGGGCTGTCGCCGCCGAGCGTACCGGCTATCCGCCGGAGATGCTAGACCTGGACGCCGGCATCGAATCCGACCTGGGCATCGATTCCATCAAGCGCGTCGAAATCCTGACCGCCCTGCAGAAGCTCGGCACGCCTGAGCAACAACAAGCCGTGCAGGGCATCATGAACAAGCTGACCAGCGCCCGCACGTTGCGTGAAATCGCAGATCTGATCGGTGGCTCGGTAGGATCGAGTCCCATCGTAACCGCGCCGGTACCTGTCCCCGCCGGCCGCGACTTCGTTACCGAATTGCGTGCTGTCGCCGCCGAGCGTACCGGGTATCCGCCGGAGATGCTCGACCTGGACGCCGGCATCGAATCCGACCTGGGCATCGATTCCATCAAGCGTGTTGAGATCCGCACGCTACGTGAGATCGCGGACCTCATCGCAAGCTCGGTAGGAGTCAGCCCTGCCGCGTCGGCTGCTCCTACGCCTGCGCCTGCCGCCACGCCCGTCCCCGCTGGCCGCGACTACCTCGGGGAGTTGGTCAAAATCGCCAGCCAACGCACCGGCTACGAAACCGACATGCTCGACCTGGATGCCGGCATCGAATCCGACCTGGGCATCGATTCCATCAAACGCGTCGAAATCCTGACCGCTCTACAGCAGCGCTCCACACCCGCGGAGCAAGCTCAAATTCACGGCGCCATGGAAAAGCTGACGAGTGCCCGCACCCTGCGCGAAATCGCCGATCGCATCGCCGCCGCGGTAGGTCAAGCGGCGCCGCAGCCGGCCCCCACGGCCGAAGTCCCGCGCTTCATCCTCACTACCGCCGACAAGCCGCGCAATCAGTCCAAGCCGCAATACTACCCAGGCCGTGTCAGCCTGATCACCGATGATGAAACCGGCATCGCCTCCGCGCTCGCCGACGAGCTCAAACG
>JBEKTJ010000117.1:0-20737 GCA_049516155.1 Bryobacteraceae bacterium | reverse complement strand
GGTAAGATCGTGCCCCCCGTTCAGCCTCTCGATTTCGAATTCCGGCTTGGCCTCGCTCATGCCCGCCGCTTGGCCACGTGTGGTTCGGAAAACAATCGGCGCAGCCGGGGCTTGCTCCTTGGCGGCCGGTCGATGGCCGCCATGAAAGCCTTCCATTGTTGGTCGTCCAGCACGTATCGCGTCTGGTCGGCCAGGGCCAGTTCCGCCTTCTCGCACGCGCTGCGCACGATGAAGTCCGTGACATTCAAGCCTTGGCGTTCGGCAGCGACCTTGATAAGGACCTCTTCGGAGGCGGTCGCCCGTAGCTGGAATCGGCGGTCGCGTGGTTGATTGGGAGTGGAGGCTGCCACAACTGTACCTCGCCTTAAATTGTACTACCGCTGTACTCCACGCCACAACGGCGCTTCTCTTACGGAGTGCGCGCGGAGCCGTGCCACACCTGGTTCGAGTAGACTAGTATCCCGCTCCAGTCCCCCCGGCGTTGATAGAGATGGCGCTCGTGCCTTGGCTGAGGCCCGCTCCGGAGCCCGGAGCCTCAAACGTATTGCTGTCATGGGCGGCGCGCACGAAGCCGTGAATACCGCGGACCGTGCTGAGGAGAACCCGCAATAACACCCAGCATTGTTGATGCTGTAAGGTCCGGTGCCCCACCCGCCGCGAGCAGGCGCTCAATCTCGGGTGCGATCCCGGCGGGATCCCCGGAAGCGTCCACACGATGGCATCCGCCATCGCAGTAATACGCAATCATCGGACCGGTGGCATCGTCGTACGCCTGCAAGCGTGCCAGGATCACTTCCTCCGTATCGTCCTCACGGCGCAGCAGCGGCGCTTCATCGTCGTCGCACAGCTCGCCGATCCTGGGCGGCTGCGAGAACATATTGTAGATGCGCCCGCACCGGCCGCACTGTCGGCGCGCCGTGATGCGCGACACCAGCACTTGCGCCGGCACATCCAGCAGGATGGCGATGGGCTTGGGCAGTCCCTGGTTCCGCACCGCGCCGTCCAGGAAGGCGGCCTGCTCCAGCGTGCGCGGGTAGCCGTCCAGCAGGAAGCCGGATGCGCAGTCCGGCTGCCGGATTCTGGCCGCCACGATCTGGTCCACGATCTCGTCGCCAACCAAGCCTCCGGATTTCAGAATGGAGCACGCCCGCCGGCCCAGATCCGTGCCGGCCTTGCATTCCGCGCGGAACATCTCGCCGGTGGAAATGGCGGGGATATGGAAACGTTGGGCAATCGCCGCCGCTTGAGTGCCTTTCCCGCAGCCTGGCGGTCCAAATAACAGGACGATCACAGTGGCCTCCGGAACCCGATTCGCAGGCTGAAGCCTGCGGCGGCAAAACAGATTTACAGGTCCTAAACTAGTTTATATCAAACCGGGCTCAAAAACGCAACCTCCAGCTTGTGGTGAACATCTACAAATGGTACATTCTGTTATCCTGAGATCAATACTTTGCGATCCAATCTGAATCGGCATTTTCTCTGTTTATTCGCTGTATCGTTCGGGGCGCTGAGCGCGGCTGCGGCGACCGGGCCGGATTCCGTCGTCGAAAACTATTGGGCGGCTTCGCAACAGCAGGAGCGCGCCATGGCCGGCTCGTCCATGGAAGTGAATATTGAAGCTTCCCTGCCCAAGCTCAAGAAACACGGCCGGTTGTACGGGCTGCGGCGCATTTCCCGCTTGGGCCGGATCACCTATGAAGCGCTCCACTTCGAAGGCGATAATTCCGTCAAGAATCACGTCATCGCCCGATATCTGGCAGCCGAGGCGGAAGCCCAAGCCGATGGCTCCCCTTCACTCGCGGTCACGCCCGAAAATTACAAGTTCAAGTACACCGGACCCAGGCAGTCCGGCGCCCAAACGGTCGAGGTATTTCAAGTGACGCCGCGGCACAAGCTGGTAGGGCTTTTCAAAGGCGAAATCTGGATCGACGCAAAAACATTCCTATGCGTCCGGGAATCCGGCCGCCTGGTCAAGCCCGGCTCTATCTTTCTCAAGAAGATCGAATTTGTCAAAGAGTACGCGATTCAAAACGGCATTTCGGTTCCGCGCCAGATCCACAGCGTAGTAGACACCCGGCTGGTGGGTACGGCGGAGCTTACCATCGATTTTCGCAACGTATCGCTAGCCGATCGTGCGCCGGCGGCCTCCCAGGGGGCCAACCTGTCCTATGCGATAAATGACGTGGGCGATCAATAACGGTTCGCCCGCCAGGTGACCCATCATGAGAACACTGTTTCTGAATCCGCCATCCTTTGAAGGCTTCGATGGCGGCGCAAGTTCGCGCTGGCCGGCCACCCGGGAAATCGAATCGTACTGGTATCCTGTGTGGCTCTGCTATCCCGCCGGCATGCTGCCCGATAGCAAAGTGGTGGATGCGCCTCCGCACAAAATCTCCATCGAGCAGACCGTCGCCATGGCCAACGACTTCGAACTGCTGGTGCTCTTCACCTCCACGCCCGGATTTCATGTGGACGTCAAGATGGCGGAGATGATGAAGGACACCAACTCCAAGTTGAAAGTCGCCTTCGTCGGCCCGCCTGTCACCGTGGAGCCGGAAAAGTCCTTGCGCACGTCCCCAGCCATCGATTTCGTGGTGCGCCGCGAGTTCGATTATCAGATCGCGGATTACGCCAAGGGCACGCCCGTGGAAGATCTGCCGGGCGTCAGCTTCCGCAAGAACGGCCACATCGTCAACAATCCCGAGCGGCCCCCCATCGAGAATCTGGACGAACTGCCATGGGTAACCAAGGTCTACAAGCGCGATCTGGACGTCCGGCGCTACAACGTCCCCTTCTTGCTGAATCCCTACATTTCGCTGTACACGTCGCGCGGCTGCCCGGCCATGTGTACCTTCTGCCTATGGCCCCAGACGCATTCCGGACACCGCTGGCGCCTGCGCTCCACGGACGATATTGCGCGTGAAGTAGCCTATGCCAAAGAGGCCTTCCCCTACGTCAAGGAAATATTCTTTGACGACGATACCTTCAACTATCAGAAGGCGCGCACCATCGAGCTCTGCAAGAAGTTGAAGCCGCTGAATTTCACCTGGTCGTGTACCTCGCGCGTGACCACGGATTACGACACGCTGAAGGCCATGAAGGATTCCGGCTGCCGCCTGCTGATCGTCGGCTACGAATCCGGCGACCAGCAAATTCTGAAGAACATCAAGAAGGGCGCCACCATCGATATGGCCCTGCGCTTCACGGATAATTGCAAGAAGCTGGGCTTGGTGGTGCATGGCGACTTCATCATCGGGCTGCCCGGCGAAACGCGCGAAAGTATCCGCAAGACCATCGATTTCGCCAAGCGCCTCGATACCGAAACAGTCCAGGTTTCCCTCGCGTCTCCCTACCCCGGCACTGAATTCTACGATTACGTGAAGAAGAACGACCTCATCACCATCGATGCCATGACCGATGAGACCGGGCACCAGCTTCCCAACATCATCTATCCTGGCCTGGAACGCGGTGAGCTGGTCGAATGGGTGGAGCGCTTCTACGGCGAATACTACTTCCGCCCGAGGGTCATTTGGCGCGTCGTGCGTAAAGCGATCTTCGATAGCAGCGAGCGCAAACGCCTCACGAAGGAAGCCCGCGAGTACATGGCATTGCGCTCCAAACGGAAAAAGTTCGTGGCTTCCGAGCGCAAGGCGCTGGCCACGGCCGCGTCCGGTGACTAGTGGCTCCCCTGAAACCGCTTGGAGGGCGGCCAATCTTGGCCGCAGCCGGCTTTTAGCCGGCTCTGGCCGCCTGAAAGGCGGCTGCGGGCACGATTGCCCGCCCTCCCTAGGGTGTGCTTTTGCGATGAAGACTCGCTTCGCCGATCTCAACTGGGCAGCCGCATCGCCTGTGCCCTGCGGCATGGCTCTGCTGTCACGGTGATAAGGGTGATCTGGCTGGCCGCACCCGCTCTCGCCTCGGCCGTTTACTGGCTGCTGGCGATCGTGGCGGCCCTCCGCTGGCCCCGATCCCCCGTTGTTCTCCCCGCAATCCCTTACCCTCCGGTTTCGATCCTTAAGCCCGTCCACGGCCGCGATCCGCATTTCTACGAAGCCATCCGCTCGCATGCGTTGCAAGATTATCCGCAATACGAGATCCTGTTCGGCATCTCCCGCCCCAACGACCCCGCCGCCGAAGACATCCGCCGGCTCATTGCGGAATTCTCTGCCCTGCACATCCGCCTCATCGTGACTTCCACCAAAATGCCCAACGCCAAAGTCGGTGTGCTGTCCGACTTGGCCGCTCAAGCCCGCTATCCGCTCCTGCTGGTCAACGACAGCGACATAAACGTAGCGCCCGACTACCTTCGCCAAGTAACCGCGCTCCTCGACCAACCAGGCGCCGGACTGGTAACCTGCCTCTACCGCGCGCAGTCTGAAAACTGGCCCGGCCGCTGGGAAGCTCTCGGCGTGGCCACCGAATTCGCGCCCAGCGTGCTGGTGGCGCGCATGCTCGGCTCCGTGGAATTCGCCCTGGGTTCCACCATGCTTTTGCGCGCCTGCGATCTGCGCCGTATCGGCGGTTTCGCGGCCATCGGCGATTATTTGGCCGACGATTACCAGCTCGGGCGCAGTATCCGCGGCCTCGGCCTGCGCGTGGTCTTCGCCCCGGCCATCGTCGAGACGCACCTGGGCGGCGCCACCTGGGGCGAGGTCTGGCGGCACCAACTGCGCTGGTCGCGCGGCATCCGCGTCTCGCGACCGGCAGGCTATTTCGGCTATCTGGTGACACACGCTGCATTCTGGTCCATCGTGGCGACCGCCGCCGGCGCTTGGCCTGTGGGCGTGGCCGCCCTTGCCATCCGTGTGTTGGCGGGAGTTTGCGTGGGCTGGGGCGTGCTGCGCGATCACGCTGCGCTCCGCCGCGCCTGGTGGATCCCCTTTCGCGACCTCTGGGGCTTCGCCATCTGGGTGTGCGGCCTCTTCGGCAACACCGTCGAGTGGAGAGGCGCGCGCATGCGCCTCTCGTCCGATGGTAAAATCTTACCCGGCCTGTAAAGCTGAGAACCTTCGGCCATTGAGATTCGTATGCGCAAATATTCAGCAGTCTTGTCGATTGGGCTCCTGCTTGTTCTCTTAGGATCGGTGACCGCGGCTGACCCGCAGACGCCTCTGCTCCTCACTCATGTCACGGTGATCGACGTCGCCGGCGGACCCTCCCGGCCGGATTATACCGTCGCCATCGCCGGCGGCCGCATTACCGCGATGGGCCCGGCCGCCAAGATCCCCGCGCCGCCAGCCGCACAGGTGCTGGACGCCACCGGCAAGTTCCTGATCCCCGGCTTATGGGACATGCATGTGCATTGGCACGACAAGGACTATTTGCAGCTTTACATTGCGAATGGTGTGACGGGCGTGCGCGTGATGGCGGGTAGTCCCTCGCAACTGGAATGGCGGAAGGAACTCGAATCCGGACAATTGCAGGGTCCGCATTTGGTGCTAGGCAGCCCGATCGTCGACGGACCGAAGCCTTTTTGGCGCCAGATCTCCGTGAAGAATGAAGCGGAGGCCCGTGCGGCGGTGATCAAGTTGAAACAGAGCGGCTGGGACTTCGTCAAGGTTTACCAGTTTCTGACGCGCGATGCGTATTTCGCCATCGCGGATGAAGCGAAGAAACAGGGAATCCCGTTCGCCGGCCATGTGCCGCTTTCCGTTTCCCCCGAGGAAGCTTCGCGCGCCGGCCAAAAGAGCTTTGAACATCTGATAGGCATTTTGCCCGCCTGCTCCACGCGCAGGGCGGAATTGACCGCGGCCGCGCAGGCGGATCTTGCGGAGGATCTTGCGGGCTGGCCCAAGTTCTGGGGCCCGCATCTTCGGGAACTGAGGCAAGCGACACTCGACAGCTATAGCGCCGCTAAGGCTGCCGCCCTTTTCTCCGAACTAAAAAGCAATGGCACGTGGCAGTGTCCCACGCTGACATTGCTGCACATGTTCGGCTTCGGGGACGATCCCGCCTTCCTCAAAGACGCCCGGCTAAAGTATATGCCGCGCCAAATCAGAGCCGGTTGGAACCCTGCGGCGGTGGATGGAAAGCGCACGCCGGAAGATTTCGCTTTCATGAAGAAGGAGTTCCAAAAGGACCTTGAAGTCGTCGGCGCGATGCAAAAGGCCGGGGTGGGGATCCTAGCCGGCACGGACACCATGAACCCGTTTTGCTTTCCGGGCTTTAGCCTGCACGACGAGCTGGGCTTCCTGGTGCAAGCTGGGCTTTCGCCGATGCAGGCTTTGCAGGCCGCCACTTTGAATCCGGCGCGGTTCTTTGGCAACGAAAAAAATCTGGGCACGGTTGAGCCGGGAAAGGTCGCGGACTTGGTTCTGCTGGATGCTAATCCGCTCGACGATATCGGTAACACTCGAAGAATCGCCGCAGTGGTGTCCGGAGGCAAGCTTCTGACCAGAGCCGCGCTGGATGAGATGCTGACCGGAATCGAGGCGATCGCTAATCGCAAGTCCATTGGGGAGGCCCTGGCGAAAACCATCCGGGAGAATGGCGTGGATGCCGCGGTCAAGCAATATCGCGAGTTGAGGGCAACGCAACCGGCCGCTTACGATTTCGGCGAGGATGAATTCATCGACTTGGGCTATCGCCTGATCGCCATGAAGAAATTCAAAGATGCCATCGAAATCTTCAAGCTCAGCGTGGAGGCGTATCCGCAGTCGTACAATACATACGACAGCTTGGCCGAAGCGTACATGGACGATGGCGATAAGGAACTCGCCATCCAAAATTATCAGAAATCGCTGGAGATAAATCCGCGCAATGTCAACGCCGTCGAGAAGCTTAAGACACTGAAGTGAGTGCGGCAGCTATTTCAATGAGGCGCGCGGCCGCGCTCGGAGCCAGTATGATACCCGGCGCTTCCGCGCAAGCCCGCTGGATACGCGCCGAACCGCGCCGCGATATTCCCGCGCCGATCCTGGAGCGCATCCTCCACGCCGCGTTCCCCGGTCGCCGCTTGCTGGCCAGCGAGCCGCTCGGCGATGGCCTGCGCAACTCGAATTTCAAGCTCTACCTGGACCCGGTGCCGGAGCCGGTGGTGTTGCGCATCTACGAACACGACAGGTCGCTCTGCCGGAAAGAGATCGATCTGATGCGGCTGGTGGGCGCGGCCGTGCCCGTGCCGGAAGTGATCTACGCGGAAGTGCTGGGTTGGGAGGATCTGCCGCCGTTTACCTTGGCACGTTGGGTGGAGGGCGTCGCCTTTCGCGACTTGAAACGCAGCGGCGATGCGGAAGCCCTCGCGCAAGCCGCGCAGGCCGCCGGCGGGATACTGGCCGCCATTGGCCGCTTCAAGTTTGCCAAGCCCGGATGGCTGGCGCACGGGCAAACCGTCGCGGCGCCGTTGCCCCTGGGCCGAGATTCCCTGCCAGCCTTTGTGGGCCTGTGCCTCGCCTCGGAGAACCTGCAAAGGCGCGTGCCTGCCGAGCTACGCGATCGCACGCAGGCCTTGGTGGGGTCGCATGCGCCTCTCTACGCGGGTTTGGATGGCGAAGCCAGCCTGGTGCATGGCGACTTCAACAAACGCAACCTGCTGGTCCGCCAAGCCGGTGGGCGCTGGACCGTAGCCGCTGTGCTGGATTGGGAGTTCGCGGTTTCCGGTTCTCCACTTGCCGACCTAGGCCATTTCCTGCGCTACGAGCGCGCCGAACGGCCAGTCGCGGAGCCGCATTTCTCCGCGGGCTACGTGCGTGCCGGCGGACGCTTGCCGCACGACTGGCGGCGTCTCGCGCGATGGGTCGATCTGGCGGCGCATTGCGAAAGCTTGACGCTCGATCAACTACCCGACTCAGTGGTGACGGAACTGGTCGAACTGGTGCGCGCTACGATTGAGAATCGCGACCCCCACTGCGCGTAGAATTCGGTTTTAGTCTCCGAAGAATTTCTCGCCGGGCTTGCGGTATTTGTAGGCGACATCCTCATCGAGCTGGATGCCCAGGCCGGGCGCGTCGGGCACCCGGACCTGGCCTTCCTGAATCAGCGGGCCTTCCCTGCCCTTCACGAGAGCGTCGAAAAACGGGACGCTGGCGGCATGCCATTCGAGGGCCAGAAAATTGGGAGTGGCGGCGCAAAGGTGTACTCCGGCCATGGTGCCCAGCGGGCTGCTGATATTGTGCCATGCGAGATTCACATAGTGCATGTCCGCCAGGTCGGCGACCTTGCGCCCCTCCCACAACCCGAGTTTCTGTACGTCGGGCGCCAGCACGCGCAGTCCGGCATCCACTATCAGACGCTGGAAGTCCAGGCGGAAATAGTGGTTCTCGCCGGTGGCGACGGGCAAGCTGGTATTGCGCTGCACCACGGCCAACGCGGCAATGTTCTCGGGCGGCGTCGGGTCTTCCAGCCACAGCAAATCATACCTTTCGAGCGCGCGCGCCAGTCCGATGGCCGCCTGTACGCCGTAGTTCCAATGGCAATCGATAGCCAGCCCGACGTCAGCGCCGACAGCGTCCCGCGCACCGGCCACCAATGCCGCCGCGTGCTCGATTTCGCGCTCGCTCAGGTCGCGGTTGTACTCGTCGGTTTCGTACGGCGTGGGCACATCCACATCGAATTTCAGGATGCGGAATCCGCGCGCGGCCATCTCCCGCGCCCGTTGGCCATAGGCTTCCGGCGTGATCCGCTCCGCACTCGATGCGTCCCAACCGTGATGCTTCAGGCTGACCAGGCTTTGGTGCTCCGCATCGCCCGCGGCGCGCATCCATTGCGGGTGCCGCGGAACCAGCAGCGGCGTGATGCTCTCCAGCGCCTCACCCGCATGGCAATCCGCATAGATGCGCACGCGGTCGCGATATTTGCCTCCGAGGATCTGCCAGATCGGCAGCTTGTAGCGCTTGCCGATGGCATCCAACAGAGCCGTTTCGATGCCATTAATGGCGTGGAACATCAGGCCCGGCGAAGCATGCACGCAACTGGCGCGCATGCGGCGCAACACGCGATCGATCGAAGTGGGGTCCTCGCCCTTCAGAATCTCGCCGAATTCCTGGATGACGGCGGTTAGTCCCGGCCCCAGGAAAGCTTCGCCGTAGCCGCGGATGCCGTCGTCGGTTTCCACCTTGACGATGGTCCAGTCGAAGTTCGCCTCCATGACCGCCGTGCTAAGATGCGTGATTCTCATAAGCCGTTTAGTCTAACTCGTAACCGAGCCGCGACTGCAAGGGAGAGTAAGGAGCATCAAAATGCGAATCATGGTAACCGGCGCGCAAGGCTGCATCGGCGCATGGGTGGTGAAGAACCTGCTGGACCGCGGCCTCGACGTGTTGATCTACGATGCGGACGCTACCCCCACGCGGCTATCGCTGATCGCGCCGGCCGAGCAGATCCGCAAGGCCGCAGTGGAAACCGGACGCATCGAAGACGGCCCGCGCCTGAAGGCCCTGGTGAAGGATGGCGGCATTACCCACATCGTGCACCTGGCAGCCGTGTTGATGCCTTTCTGTCAGGCGCAGCCCGTAGAGGGCGCGATGGTCAACGTGATCGGCACGCTGAACGTCTTCGAAGCGGCGCGCGACGCCGGACGCGCAGTGCGGGTCGTTTACGCCAGTTCCTCGGCGGTATGGGGTCCGGAAGAGGCTTACGGCAGCGGCAAGCTCACCGAGGAGGATCCGCTGAAGCCCGCCACGCACTATGGCGTCTTTAAGCAAGCCAATGAAGGCAATGCCCGCGTGTTCTATCTCAATAGCGGAATTTCAAGCGTGGGGCTGCGGCCGTGGACAGTTTACGGCGTAGGGCGCGACCGCGGACTGACCGCCGATCCGACGCTGGCCATGCGCGCCGTGGCGCTGGGGCAGCCGTTTCGCATCCGGCTCACCGGCCACATGGATCTGCAATATGTCGCCGATGTGGCGGAGAGTTTCGTACGTTGCGCCCTGGAACCGCTGGACGGCGCTTATGCATTCAATCTGGAAGGGACCGTCACCGCCATGGATGAGCTGATTGGGATTCTGGAGCGCTTGCGTCCGGGAGCCGCGCGTCTGATCTCCGCGGAGGGCCCGCAGGTTCCCGTCGCCTACCACATGGATGGAAGTCAACTGCGCGCGCATGTGACCGGAATTCCGCAGACGCCGCTCGAAGACGGCATACGCAAGACACTGGATATGTTTGAGAGCTTACATCGATCCGGCGCCTTGTATGATAGATCACTAACTATCGGTTAACTTCGTTGTAACCTTGAGCTGTAGTTGGTTATGCTGTTCGAGTAAATCACCGTTCCGCCAAGACCGATGCCAGCGAAAGATCTATTGAAGCAGAGGGACTTGAAGTTCCGGCTCTTGTTCGAGGACAACCCGCTGCCAATGTGGGTGTTCGACCGGGAAACCTTACGCTTCCTGGAGGCTAACCATGCGGCAGTCTCCCATTACGGCTATACGCACGAAGAATTTCTGAGCATGACCATCGCGGACATCCGTCCGCCGGAAGATGTAGCGCGTCTGATTGACACGGTTGCCAAGGCCAGCGGCTTGGCGCTCTCCGGCCAGTGGCGCCACCGGTTGAAAGACGGCCGCCTGATTGACGTTGAAGTCGCTTCGCACACCATCTCCTACGGCGGCCGGCAGGCCGTGCTCTCGGTGTTACAAGACGTCACGAAACGCAAGCTGCTCGAAGAACAACTCCAGCAGGCGGCCAAGATGGAAGCTGTCGGGATGCTGGCCGGCGGCATTGCGCACGACTTCAACAACCTGCTGACTATCATCAACGGCTATAGCCATATCCTGCTGAATGCCATCCCCGCATCCGACCCTAACCATAATGCGGTGGAGCAAATCATGAAGGCCGGCGAGCGCGCCGCCACGCTCACGCGCCAGTTGCTGTCGCACAGCCGCCGGCAAGTGCTGCAGCCGAAGCTTCTGAATCTCAACCATCTGCTCACCGGAATGGAAGCCATGCTTCGCCGGCTGATCGCCGAGGATATCGAGTTGCGGTTCGTGCCGGGCCGTGAGATAGGGCAGGTGAACGCCGATCCCGGCCAGATCGAGCAGGTGGTCATGAATCTGGCGGTGAACGCACGGGACGCCATGCCGCGCGGCGGCATCTTGACGATAGAAACCGGCAACGTAGAGCTTGCGGATGACTACACCTCAACCCATATGGCCATGAAGCCGGGCAAGTACGTGGCTCTGACGGTCAGCGATAACGGTTCGGGGATGGACGCTGAAACGCGTGCGCATCTCTTCGAGCCCTTCTTCACAACCAAAGCGCAAGGGCAGGGTACTGGCCTTGGGATGACTACCGTATTCAGCATCGTCAGGCAGAGCGGCGGCGCGCTGGAGGTATCGAGCGAACCCGGCCAGGGCACTTCCGTGAAGTTGTACCTTCCGCGTGTCGAGCAGCCCGCCACCGTCGAGACCGAAACGCCCTTGGCGAAGGCGGCTGGCGGTTCAGAGACGATCCTGCTGGTGGAGGATGAAGAGCAGGTGCGCAACCTGGTGCGCGACACCTTGCGGCGCGAAGGCTATAAGGTGCTGGACGCGCCCAGCGCCGTTGAGGCCAGGCGGATAGCCGGAGCCTACAAGGGTCCCATTCATCTGCTGATTTCAGATGTGGTGATGCCTAAGGAAGGCGGCCGCGAACTGGCCGCCAGCCTGGTGCAACGCCGTCCGGCGATGAAGGTGCTCTACATGTCCGGTTATACGGACCAAGCCGTCAACAGCGGTCTGCTCGCCGCATCCGGTTTCATCCAGAAGCCGTTCACGCCTGCGGCCCTCTCCACAAAGGTGCGGGAGCTTTTGGAGAAGAACGGCGAAACCAGCCACCGGGCGGGGTGCTGAATGGCTGCTGTTAAGCCTCGCACTCAGTAAGCGGTGCTGGGAATTCCGCCCGCCTTTTTAAAATGCCCCGGCGGCGAATCTCGATTGGTCACAATGCGAAGAGGTTAGCCGGCCCCAGCCGCGCTGCGGGCCTGGATGCAAGACCCGCCGGATAGAAGTTCGTCGTGTTTGCCACTCGACCGCCTGCCCCGCCGGCTTATTCACATGGCTCGGCGAGCAGTTGCACGCCGGGGACGAACAATTCGTTGATGAAATCGTTGTCGCTGGATGGGCAGCTTCCTGCATCGGCCGACAGGGCGGCATCGACTGGCGCCATGGCCTTGGCGTAGCGCGCCCATGCACCCGCTTTTCCAATCGCCAACAATGCTGGGATCCCGGTGTGCTGCGCCTCCAGAAACCGCAGCGCCGTGAGAATGTCCTGCACGCGATTGGCGTCGTCACTGGCATTGAACGTTGGGATGAACTGCTTAGTGAGGTCGCGCGGCGCGGCTGCTTTGCCGGTTTGAAAGACATCGATCAGCAGCAGCGGCTTACCGGCGCGAATCAGCTCCGCGACACGGGCATCCCGGCGGGCGGCATCCGCGCCATCCGGATGAATCACCAGCGTGGCTGCTCCAGAGCCCGGCAGCCAGATGCCCGGCACTCGATCGCCGATCCCCGGCCGGCCTAGCGCAATCTGGCCGCCCGCGCGCTCACTCAGCACTTCGCGCGGCCATTCGGCATGGAACACCTTAAGCATCGCTTCGCGGCGCGCCACGCGGTCCAGCGCCGCCATGCGCGTTCTGCCGGATAGCTTCCATTCGTCGAAAAGTTGCGCCTGGGTCAGAGCATTGGACGGCAGGCCGCGTGCCTGCCAGACGAGCATGTCCCGCAACGGCTCCACTTCTACGCTGCGTTCCTCAACCGGCTTTGAGCTATGCGCGCCCAGAAATTGGTTGGCGAAAAAGCCGTATACGGCCTCACGGCTCCGCCGATTGAAGTTATGCTCGGCCTGATACTGCACCACCGACACGTTGTCCTGCTGCTTATAGAGTTCATAGATGGAGCGGATGGCGGGATACTCTTCGCGCGGCACATTGCGCGTCCAATCGCCGGTGGCGGAGACCAGCAGCATGGGGCGCGGGGCCATCATGGCGGCAATCTCGACATTGGATGTGCCGATGCGCAGTCCGGGAGCATTCTCGCACACGCAGCCGCCTTGCATGATGAACGAAACCATATTGACGGGCGCAGCGGCGCGCACGCGGTCATCGACCGCCGCCAGCAGGAAAGCCTGGGTGGCCCCGCCGGAGGCTCCCGCGACGGCGATGCGCCGGCCGTCCACCTCCGGCAGCGACTCCGCAAAATCCAGCGCGCGCATCGAGTTCCACAATTGCAAGCCCAGCGGCGTGAAGCTCCAGAGCTGATAAGCGGGGCTGGTGAAGCGGTGCTCGGTCTGCAGCGTATCGTTGTAGCCCACCATATCGTAGGCGAATGCCACGTAGCCCTGCCGCGCGAGATTGATTCCCAGCGCCGGGCCGGAATAGCTATCCGAGTTCTCCAGGCGTCCGTAGGTCCAGTGTCCGTGGGGCGTCAGCACGGCGGGGATCTTGCCCTTAGGATGCAGCGGCCGGTAAAGATTGCCGCCCAGATAATAGCCGGGCATGGTTTCGAGCGCGACTTTTTCGACGGAGTAATCGCCGCGCTCGATGCGGCCTGAGATTTCGGGATGGAGCGGCGTCTTTTCGGGCAGCGGGTACAGGCCTGCCGCCACCAGGATCTGCCGCCGCAGGTGCTCTCGATGCGCTTCCCATTCCTGCAGGGTGGCGTAATGCGGCATGCTGAAGTGGAAGCCGGTGTGGGGGAGATTGGCGTTGCGGGCGTCGGTGGCGGGAATCTGGGCGGGTAGCGCGGCGCATAGCAGCGCGCCGGCGAGGATGATTTTCAATCGTGTTTGCATGATTGGAAGCGCCCATTGTACATCTATCCGTTCCTGGGCTGGCACGTCTAACTGGGTTCTCACGGAGGATATCGGATGACCACAGCTTGGATCGGTATGTGCGCGGCCGCCGCTTTGGGGATGACCGCCGGCGTGCAGGCGCAGGTGACGGCGGCTGACCGTCCCGGCTGCGCACAGGCAAGCCCCAAGCAATGCGTGGACCTGGGCCTGGAAGCGATGGGCGGCCGGGAGCGTCTGGAACAAATCAAGACCGTGCGCCTGCAGACCATCGGCAACACGCTGCTGATGGAGCAATCGTACCGCCAGGAGCCATTCATTACTTCGTATGAGCGCGGCCAGCGGACGTTCGACCTAGCCAACCAGAGAGAGCTCATCGAGACAAAGGTATCTTGGCCGCAGTCCGATCCAAATGATTCCGATTCCGAGTTCACGTTTGTGCTGGACGCCGATGGCGGGGTGACCCGCACGAAGGACGGCGATACGCCCTGCTCCATTAGCACCCTGAATGCCGCACGGGAAATGCTGGCCCTGGGGCCGGCGCGCATTCTGATTACGGCGTCCGAAGCGCCGGATTTACATTTCGAAACGCCGGTAGCCCTGCGGTCGACCTCCCATGCGGTGGTGGCGTTTACGTGGCGGAAGGTTCCGGTCCGCGTGCTTCTGAATCCATTCAATCATCTGCCGGATGCAGTCGAAACCACCGAGGAATTTCAGGACTTCTGGTTTTTTTGGGGCGACGTGCAACAGCGCCAGTACTTCGACAACTGGAAGCTGTTTCACGGAGTCGCTTTCCCCACAAACCTGGTAACGGAACGGAACGGCGCGGTGTGGAGTTCGACACAGGCGCTCAATGTCGAGTTCAACGTGCCGACCGACGACAAGACATTTGCGATGGACGCTAAGGTTGCCAGAGTGAGCGCGGCGTCGCATGGCTGGAACCGGCCGTTTCGCGCTGGACAGGCCAATGCGCCGGCGCCGGGCGTAGATATCCTCTTAGGGGCGTGGAACTCGACCGTGGTGAAGCAAGACGATGGCATTGTTATTCTCGAAGCGCCCATCTCGGAGATGTACACGCAAGGAGTGATCGAGGAAGCCACAAAGCGTTATCCAGGCTTGCCGGTAAAGGCTGTGCTATCGACCTCGGATTCATGGCCGCACGTGGGTGGCGTTCGGTTCGCGGTGGCGCAAGGGCTTCCCGTTTACATACTCGATCTGAACCAGCCGCTGCTCGACAGGCTGATGCGCGCGCCGCACACACTGGTTCCCGACACGCTCGAAAACGCGAAGGGTTCGAGGGAGCCGCGCTGGAGGATCGTTTCGGCGAAAGAAGAGATTGGCAGCGGCGCCAATCGCATGGAACTGTATCCTTTGCGCGGCGCGTCGACCGAGCGGCAATACATGGTCTACTTTCCGGAGTCCCGGTTACTCTATGCCAGTGACACGCTGGCGTTGCGCGCGGACGGCGCCTTATACGATCCCGAATTGATGCACGAGGTCGCGCAGGCAGTGAAGACCGCAAACCTTAAAGTGGATACGGTTTTCGCCATGCATCAGGGGCCCATGCCGTGGAACCGGGTGCTCGCGTTGATTGAGAAGCCCCTATAGTTGATTGAGGAACCCTATAGCTGCGCGAGTCGCCAAGCGTCGGCGTTGTCGAATTTCCACGGTGTCGATTTGCTGATTTCGGCCAAGGCCAGGGAGCCCAAGCCAGTATGCACCCGCCATTGCGTCGATATTTCCATGCATTCCAGTCTTTTCTTCAGATTGGGGCACTGCAGCCGGTTAAAAGGCTTTAAGCCTAAGCCCTTCGTCTTGTTGTAACCTAGGTATTAGCCGGCGCGCCTTAACACACGGAAGCTCAGGTGCTTTTTAGCTTCTTGCGGGCCGGTTCGGGACCGCATGCTAGTCGATTTCGAGATTATAAAGCGCGCACAGGGTGGCGACGCCCCGGCGTTTAACGAGATCGTATTGGCATACCGGAAGCGGACTTTGGGAACGATTGCGCGTTTGATCTCGAGGCCCGAAGATGTGGAGGATGTGGGCCAGGAGGTGTTTCTACGATTGTATTTTTCGTTGGACCAGCTCCGCACGGCCGAGGTTTTTGAACCGTGGTTGTACCGGCTGACGGTGAACGCATCGTACGATTATTTGCGCAAGCACCGGCGGCGTATGGAATCGCGAATGTCGGACCTTTCCGAGCAGCAAGTGGTGCTGGCGGACGCGATGGCAGGCGGGCGGGTGGATCACGACGTACGGCAGCGGAGACAGGTCGCCGAGGCTGTGGACGCCATGTTGAGTACGGTGTCGGAAGCCGACCGCATCCTATTGACGTTGAAGGAAGTTGAAGGGCTGTCCTTGAAAGAGCTTGAAAAAATCTACCGAGTCAAGGAAAATGCTCTTAAGGTGAGGCTGTTCCGGGCGCGGCAGCGGGTCCTGAAAGCGTTCGGAGAGTCTGGCAAGGAAGCGAGCGCGAAAGGTACGGCGAAAGCCGAAATTTAGTATGAACTGGACAAAACGAGGCGACGAGAACGCAGAATTAGACGCCATGTTCCGGACGTACCGGGAAGCCTGCCCCGATCCCGATGTTTCCGCAAATTTTATGCCTGAACTCTGGCGGCGGATTGAGGAACGCCAGCGGTCCGTGTTTTTCCTGGGACGCTGGGCGCGCGCGTTGGTCACGGCAGCCGCCGTGCTATCGCTAGGAATGGCAGCCTACTTGTATATCCCGCACGGAAACAGTTCGATATTCTCCGTGGAGAGCTATGTTGAGGCGCTGGCCGCGGGGCACGCGCAAGATAGCCCCAACCTGCCCGAGCCGGTCGCGGATGAACTCTAAATGCGTCGATCGAATTTTGCCACGCTGGTTTATCTACTGGTAGTTTTTGTGAGCGGAGTGGTGCTGGGCGGCTTTGCCAATCGGCTGGTAACTGCGGGCCCGCCCAATCGACCACCACAACCGCCGAGCCGTGCCGAACTTCGCAAACAGTACATTCAGGACATGCGCAACCGCTTGCATCTGAACGAGGCACAAGTGACTCAGCTACAACAAATCGCGGATGCCACCGGACAGCGGATGCACGACATGCACAAAAGCATTGAAGATGAACATGTTCAGAAGGTAATCGGCATACTGGACGACAGCCAGAAAGCCGAGTACGCCAAATGGCGGGACGAGCGCGAAAAGCACCGCTTGGAGCAGGCCAAGAAATAAACAGAACCCAATAGGCCGGGAGGGGACAGGCCAGGAGGCCTGTCCTACGCTACCGCGACCGGTTGAGCTTTCTTGGCGCCGCGGCTTTCCTTGTACTTCTTCTCAAAACGCTCGATGCGTCCGGCGGTATCCATCAGTTTTTGCTTGCCCGTATAGAATGGGTGGCAATGCGAGCAGATTTCCACGCGGATATCGCCCTTATGGGTGGAGCGGGTCTTAAACGTGTGCCCACAAGCGCAGATCACATTGATTTCGCTATAAGCGGGGTGAATACCGGCCTTCATTTGTAATGGGATCCTTTCGAAGTTTCAGTATAGCAAAAAGGACAAACCCCCGAGAGTGCGCGCATAGCGACACGCACCCTCGGGGGCTAGTCTTTTGGATCAAGGTAGCCTACAAAATAAAAACCTGAGGCTTGGCATGCAACGCGAGAGGCAGCCGGTCCACAGGAACTTGGCCTCGCCACTGGACGAAGCCGGCTACGTCAGAACGGTCGACTCAACAGTCGGCCACCTCGCGCGGTCTACTGTCATTCATTATTCTGGACCACCTCCTTTTCCAGTGATATTTTCATCCTACAATCGACCTGAAATTTTGTCAAATGTTTTCTTGCGGTACGCCACGGGTGGGCGGTTAGGTGGCCTAAGCCGCTATAAGTTGCGGTTCAAGTACCGGCACATCACCATTCCGTCCAGAATGTTGAAGGGGAACTGCCCGGTAGTGTAGTGGCCGCAAGGCAACGTAAAGACTTGGTGCGGAAGCCGACGGCTGCGGAAGTATTCGAGCACTTGTTGGGAATATACCGGCAGGAAAGTGGAGTCGTGCCGCGCCCAGATCAACAGGCTCTTCAAATCCCGGTCGCGCAGCCGTTCCAAGTAGGCTGCGGGACTGATTACGGACCAGTATCCGCGCAATTGATCTTGCGTCACTTCTCCGACTAAGCCCTTCCGAATGTGTTCGGTAGAGAGACCGGTCCAGATCACGTCCGAGAAGTACATGGATACGTGGTTGAAGACGCCGGTAGAGATGCGCCGATCGTGAGCCGCCGCGATAAAGGCGATGCAGGAACCCAGGCTCGTGCCCAGGATCCCAAGGCGTTGATATCCCCGCTGCTGGAGCCAGTCCAGGCAGGCGCGTACGTCGATGACGGATTGGCGGGCGGCATGGATTGTGCGGCCCAGATTGCTCGAGACGTGATAATCGGCGCGCTGGAGTTCAGGCGGCATGCGCGGGCCGTGATAGGCGAGGTTCATACGCAAAGCTGTGATTCCAAAACGGTTCAGCAGTCGGCAGAGACCTAAATGGCTTTGTTCGTCCGCATTCCACTGGGGAAGGACCAGCACCGCCCTGCCGCTATCGCGGCGCGCGGGAAAGAAAGCGGCGCGAACAACGTTGTTCTCCGGAAAGGGTGTTTGGACGGGGCTCGAAAATGTGAGCTGCCCGGTGCGGTCGGGCGCGGTATCCAGGCGGTAATCGCGGGGCGTTTCGCAGGCGAAGAAGTGATCGGAATCCGCCAGCACGCGGGCGACGAATTCGCCGAGGGCCTGACTGGAGTTTCCGTTAGCCGGCGGCATCCCCAACCAGTCCAGCCCCCAATCGAACTGGCGCACCACGCGGTTATTATCGCGGGTGGCGAGTTTATACTCCCAATCGGAGATCCAGCGAGAATAGAACTTGGGCATGGAGGGAGAGTTTCAGTGTAGCAGAGCGGCGGCAAAAAATACCCCGCTGCGACCAGTGGAATCGCAGCGGGGAGCGTCGAGCCAATAAGGAGGCAACGCACCAAAGCTTAAAAACCTCTGCCTTTGTAGGCGCCGGAAATGCAAGCCGGGTGCCACTTTGAAGCTGTTGCAAAGATTCGTACAATTCGGATATTCTTCCCGATTTCAGTAGGATGGGTGCAGCAGGGGCTACGTAATCAAGAAGAGTGCGCGTTACAATTGACTGGTGGCTGACGCGGCTGTCGGGGAGGCTGTCATCGCGCCGCCAACGCCTTCGGCTGGCAAGGCATTGGCAGGCTTTCTACTTTCGGGGTTCCTGTTCGCGCTGTTGGGCGCGGTGCTGCCCGCCTGGGGATATCATCGCGATCCGCCTGAATTCATCACCATCGGCAATTATTTCCTGAGCCTGGCTGTGGGGGTGATCGCGGCGCATCAGATCTCCGCGGCGATTCTGGCGCGCAAAAGCCTGCGCGTCCTCCTGGTATTCGCATGCACGCTGGGATGTGCCGGACTGCTGTCGCTGGCATTGGCCACCCCTCCGGTGCATTGGCTTTGGCGCATGCCCGGCTTGGCCGCGCTGGGCTTGTCGGTAGGGCTGCTGAATGCGGGGTTGTTCCAGGCTATCGCGCCATCTTACCGGCTTGCACCGGCCCGCGCGGCGGCCTTGGGCGGAATCTATTACGGACTAGGATGCCTGGCGGTGACGCTATTGGTGGCCGGAACTTTTTATGCGTATACCGTGCCCGTCATCTTGATCCTGATGGCGCTGTTACCTGGGCTCTTTGCCTGTCTGTATGCACGCACCGCGGTTGCGGAAAAGGCGACCCTGGCGCACACCGATCTGCGCCTGGTCTTGCGCGACTTTCGCAGCCTGGGAGCGGTGCTGTTCGCCCTGCTGTTGTTCTTTCAGTTCGGCAACGAATGGTCGATCGCCGGATGGCTGCCATTGTTCCTGGTGCGGCGCCTGGGAATCAGTCCGCCGGCATCGTTGGGACTGCTGGCGCTTTTTTGGACGGCGCTGCTGGTGGGCCGGGTGGCGGCGGTGGCGATCCTGCCCAAGGTGCGGCATGGCCGGTTGCTGGGCGCCAGCGTGCTGGCGGCGCTGTTTGGCTGCCTGCTACTGGAGCTGACCAATAACCAGTTCGGCGCCGGCACCGGCCTGCTGCTGCTGGGCGCGGGCTTCGCCAGTATTTATCCGCTGGTGGCGGAGAAGATCGGCGGGCGCTTTCCGTACTACCATCCGGTCTTTTTCAGCGGGATTTTTTCCTTCGCCCTTTTCGGCGGCTTGATCGCCCCCGCCACGCTAGGTTATGCGGCCGCCATCTGGGGCATCGGCGTGGTGATGGCGGTGCCGCTTTTGGGGACCTGCATGGTTTCCGCGCTGCTGGTGCTGATCTGGCTGGAGTCCAAAGTGACGGGGCGTTGATGGGCAAATGACATTACACGCGCTGCTTCTGCTTTGGCTGGGGCTGCCGCTGGGCGCGGCCGCAGCCCCAGCGCAGCCTGGCGCGCGGATCGCCGCGTTTCTGGATGCTTCCCCTGTAGCGCGTACGTCATTTTGGGGCGTCCGCATTATAGACCTGGGGCGGGACCGGGTTCTATTCGAGCACAATGCCGACCGGCTGTTTCTTCCGGCATCGAACGCCAAGTTGTTCACTACGGCTTTGGCTCTGGTGCGCCTGGGGCCGGATTACCGGTTCCAAACGCGAGTGCTGGCGGATCGCACGCCGGGTCAAGACGGCTGTGTGGAATCGCTGCGGCTGGTGGGCGGGGGCGATCCGAACCTCTCCGGTCGCGCCATTCCATACAGCCGAGATGCGCCGTCAGGGGACCCGCTGGCGGCCATCGAGGATCTGGCCGCGCAGGTCGCCGCGCGCGGGGTGCGTTGCGTGAGCGCCGACATCGTGGGCGACGATACGACTTACCTCTGGCAACCCTATGCGGACGGTTGGTCCATCGACGATCCGGTTTGGGATTATGGCGCGCCGGTGAGCGCGTTGAGTATCAACGATAATACGCAAGCGCTGATGGTGCTGCCGGGGAGCTACGCATCCGATCCGGCGCGGATTGTTCTGACGCCGCCGGTGGAGTACTACGAGAT
>JBEKTJ010000116.1:0-22474 GCA_049516155.1 Bryobacteraceae bacterium | reverse complement strand
TGTGGGCAGCTATGGTCTGGCGACCAGTTCTGGGCAGGGAAGCGCAACTATCACGGCTACACTCGCATCAGTTACTTCTTCGACCACGATCACGATCGCGAGTCCAGCGCTGGTCTCGATTGTGGTCTCACCGAATAACCCATCCATCCCGCTCGGCTCCACCCTCCAGTTCACGGCCACCGGAACTTATACCGACGGCAGCTCGCAAGATGTGACTGCTTCCGTAACCTGGGCCTCGGACACTCCCGCAGTTGCACCCGTAAGCACCGGAGGATTGGTGACGGGTGCTGCGTTAGGGACAGCCAACATCAGTGCCACCTCGGGCACGGTAACAAACTCGACCAGCGTATCGGTGTCCGCAACACTAGTACTCTTGTCGATTTCCATCAGTCCGGCGAGCGCTTCGATTGATGTAGGGACGACGCAACAGTTCACCGCGACGGGAACCTATAGCGATGGCAGTACGCAGAACCTGACCAGCACCGTGAACTGGACGTCGTCTCTAACCAGCATCGCTCTGATCGGGTCCAGCGGATTGGCCACCGGAGTCGGCATCGGCACCGCCACCATCACCGCGACTTCAGGCTCCATTACGGCTTCGGCCACTCTCACTGTGGGGCAGCCTGTGCTGGTATCGATAGCAGTAACCCCCTTGAATCCATCCTTCGCGCTAGGGACGACGGAGCAGTTCACAGCGACGGGAACGTATAGCGATGGCAGCACTCTGAATCTGACGAATGCAGTGACTTGGAGCACGGCGGACTCAACCATCGCCAAGGTCAGCGCGCAAGGACTGGCCACCAGTGTTGCCGTGGGAAGCACCAGCATCGCAGCCACCTCGGGGGCGATCAGCGGTTCGAGCACGCTGACTGTCACTCCGGCGATTTTGGTTTCGATCGCGGTGACGCCGGCAATCCCGACCATTCCGCTGGGAACGACGCAGCAATTTACCGCGACCGGCACTTACACCGACGGGAGCATGCAGAACATTACCGACACGGTGCAGTGGAGTTCGGATACGGCCACGGTGGCCATGATCAGCAATGCGGCGGGTTCGCAGGGAGTGGCCAGCAGCGCTGGACAAGGCACGGCGACCATCTCGGCCAGTGCCGGGACGGTGACGGGATCGACCATGCTCACGGTGACCTCAGCCGCGCTGGTGTCACTGGCGGTTACGCCGGCAACGCCCTCGCTGGCGCTGGGCACGAGCCAGCAGTTCACGGCCACGGGCACGTTCAGCGATGGCAGTACACAAAACCTGACCAGCACTGCCAGTTGGTCATCGGATACGCTTTCCACCGCGACGATCAACAATACCGGGCTGGCGAGCAGCGTCGGCATTGGCACGGCCACCATCACAGCGACTTCGGGCAGCGTCAGCAGTTCAACGGTTCTGACGGTGACGGCAGCAGTGCTGGTATCGATTACGATCAATCCGCCAGGGGCGAGCATTCCTCTGGGCATGATGCAGCAGTTCACGGCCACAGGCACGTTCAGCGATGGAACGACGCAGGATGTGACGCAAACGGGACAATGGAGTTCGACGGTGGCTACGGTAGCGACCATCAGCAACTCGGCGGGCACGGCGGGACTGGCGACGAGCGTGGGAGCGGGCACGACGACGATCGGCATCAGCTCGGCGGGGGTGAGTGCGGCGGTGACGCTGGTGGTCAATCCGGCAGCTTTGGTTTCGATTGCGATCACTCCGCAGGCGCTGTGGGCAGCTATGGTCTGGCGACCAGTTCTGGGCAGGGAAGCGCAACTATCACGGCTACACTCGCATCAGTTACTTCTTCGACCACGATCACGATCGCGAGTCCAGCGCTGGTCTCGATTGCGATCACTCCGCAGGCGCCCACGATTGCGCTGGGCACCAGTCAGCAGTTCACGGCCACCGGAACTTACACCGACGGCAGCTCACAGAACCTGACAGGCACGGTGACATGGACCTCGTCGGCGACGTCTATCGCAACTATAAGCGGTGGCGGATTGGCTACCAGCCTGGCTCAGGGAAGTGTAACCATCACCGCCGTTTCCGGGACGATTACCGGTTCGGCCACGCTGACGGTGACGGCGGCGACCTTGACATCGATTTCCGTCACCCCCGCCAAAGAGTCGTTGGCTGCGGGTCACACGCATCAGTACACCGCGACCGGGACCTACAGCAACGGTACGACGCAGAACCTTACTACGGAGGTCACCTGGACTTCGTCCGCGCCCTCGGTGGCAACGGTCAGAAGCAACACAGGGTTAGTCACTGGTGTGGCGGCCGGAACCACGACCATCACTGCCGAATCAGGGACGATTAGTGGCTCAGCTACGTTGACGGTCACAGAGACCTTAACTTCGATTTCCATCACTCCCACCACAGCGTCGGTGGTGGCTGGTTACACGGATCAGTTCACCGCTACTGGGACCTATAGCAACGGCACGACACAAAACCTGACCAGCACTGCGACCTGGACTTCCTCGGCGATGTCGATTTCAACGGTTAGCGGCGGGCTAGCTGCCGGCCTGGCTCAGGGAATTGCGACCATCACGGCCACTTCCGGAACAATCAGCGGCTCGGCAACGTTGACCGTAGCAGCCCCGGTACTGACGTCGATTTCAGTGACTCCCACAGCAACCTCGGTCCCAGCCGGCAACTTGCAGCAGTTCACGGCTACGGGACTTTACAGCAATGGTACGACCCAAAATCTGACTAGCACATTAACGTGGGCGTCGTCCGCGGCACCCGTAGCCACAATCGGCAGCAGCGGCCTCGCCACGGGCGTGGCGCAGGGAACTACCACGATCACAGCCAATTCCGGGACAATCAGCGGTTCCGCCACGTTGACGATCACGAATGCGACCGGCTCGATCTCAAGTTTCCAGCATGTCATCGTGATCGTGCAGGAAAACCGTACGCCTGACAATCTATTTCAGGGTCTGTGCAGCCCGCCTTACGGCAGTAGCACCTCTTGCAGTTCAAGCCCAAGCGGGTCGCAATACGACATTCAAACTGGCAACTGGCTGGATAAGACTTCGTCCACGAACACAACTCAGCCGGTCACCGTCGCGCTGGCCAATGACTATGATCTAAATCATGACCATGCTGCGTTCACTGCAATGTGCGACGTGGACGCAACCGGGGTTTGTCTGATGGATAGTGCCGCCGATGTCAGTTGTTCCGGCACGTGCCCCACCAGACCTCAATTCGCGTATGTCGACAATTCGACCGGCTTGCTGGATCCTTACCTGACCATCGCAACGCAGTACGGTTGGGCAAACTACATGTTCCAAACCAACCAGGGACCAAGCTTTCCCGCCCATCAATTCCTGTTCGGAGGGACCTCGGCGCCCAGTGCGGCCGACGACGCTGCGGCCATATTCGCCGCCGAGAACATGGCTCCGGTTGAGGCCAGTGCAGGGTGCACTGCTTTGGAAGGAACAACCGTAACCTTGGTCGGCCCCGCGGGTGAGAACCCAACGCTCTATCCCGCAATCTATCCCTGCTTCGAGCGTCAAACTATGGCGGACTTGTTCGACTCCAACGGGGTTAGTTGGAAATACTACGCGCCGGCCGCGGGCTCCATCTGGACAGCGCCCAACGCGATTCAGCATCTCTGCGTGCCCAGTGCTCCCACAGGAGGAAAGTGTACGGGTTCCGACTGGACCAACGACGTAGTTCTCAATCCGACGCAGGTGTTAACCGATATCGGCAATTGCAATTTGGACCAGGTCAGCTGGGTGATTCCGAGTGGACAGAACTCCGATCATGCCAATGGCAACTCGGGCGGCGGTCCGTCCTGGGTAGCTTCGATTGTCAATGCCATCGGCAACAACCGCCAGTGCAAGGACGGAGAGGTTTATTGGAACAATACTGCCATTCTGATTACCTGGGATGACTGGGGAGGCTGGTACGACCACGAACCGCCGACCTTCCTAGGTGAACCCCAAGGAGACTACCAGTACGGATTTCGCGTCCCACTCCTCGTCGTTTCCGCCTACACGCCGGCAGCTTATGTGGACAATAATCGGATGGACTTCGGCACCATCCTAAGGTTCCTCGAACACAACTTCAGCATCGAAGAGGGCTCGCTCAACTTCGCCGATGCACGCACCCAAATCGATCTCACGGAGTTCTTTAATCTTAATCAAGCACCGCGCCCCTTCCAGATCGTTCCGGCCCCATTGGATGCAGAACATTTCTTGAATGACAAAACACCACCAACTGACCCGGATGACGATTGACCACCTTTAGAGTCCCGGAAGCGTCCGTAAACGGGGCTCGTCGGAAGTTGGTATGCCACTTCAAGCCCAAACAACTTAAGTAAGTCCGCAAGATCGTCCTCTGGCTGAGGCTGTGTTCACCTTCCTCATCGCTGTCGGATTTATGGAACACCTACGCGACAGTAGAGCTACCGGGGCGCAGAACGAAGGAGCTGGTTGACGACATTGCGACCTGCCCGTACGACAATATGGCCATCCCAGAGGGTAGCTCTGTATAGACTCCTCCGCGCCGACGCGGCAGCCGAACAAAGCCTCAATCGGGCAAGCGACCGGCTCGAACACCTGCAGCGGCGCCGGCTAGGAGAAATGGTCCTCCTCCGGTCAGCGTTCGCTTGACGCGATGAGCGAGTGATCGGTGGAACTCGACGATTTTGCAAAACGAAGCCAAGAGTACAGCGTTATCAAGATGTTGGAAAAATGAGTAAGTCATCGGACAGTGGACAGGGAGCGAGCTGTACGGCTGGAAATCGCGGAAAGGCCCATGCTCGCAGAATTGCGGGAACGACTGCACAAACGTAAACCGATTTCAGCTCCGATCGATGCCGCTCGCATCGTGCGAGAAGAGCGCGCGTCGCGATGATCGTCCTGGATGCGTCGGCCACGGTGGACTGGCTTCTTCAGACTTCTGCGGGGCAGAGCATCGAGCAGCGAATTTATTCGCGGAATGAAACCCTTCACGCCCCACACCTCCTGGATTTCGAGGTCACGTAAGTACTCCGGCGTCTCGCGTTACGAGGGGTGGTCCCGCCACGTCGTGCTGAAGAGGTAGTCCAAGATCGGCTGGATCTTCGTATTACCCGGTATCCGCATCTTGTGCTCCTGCCACGAATTTGGCAACGGCGCCACAACGTTTCTGCCTACGGTGCTGCCTATGTCGATAACTTGGGAGCCTACAGCATCCCGTCGGAGACCGGCCTTCTCATCCCATCTGGTTTCGACAGTTAACCGCCGAGTTGCTCGTTATGCAGGAGTTGTTGCGATCGATCCGCGCAAGCCGACCTCCCGTTACCAAGTGGCCCACTTCCTCGAAGCCCGTGTCCGGTAGGCTTCCGCGTCTCGCCGAACACTCGAAAACGAATAGTGCGCCTCAGTTTGAACTTGAGGCACCGAATTCCTTGACAAGCACCGACCCTCATTTAGAATGGCGTCGAAATCAGAACTGCTTCTGACAGTCTTCTTAGCGTGCACAGTTGAGTTGCGTACTTGTGTCACGCCGGCCTAGGGTCTTGCAATAGCCCCGTTGAGATTTGAGGCTCTTGATGCAGCTGGGACTTGTCCACCGTTGGTTTTTTGGTGTTTGTTTAGCCGCTGCATTATCTCTCGGCGCACTCGCCCAAACAGTTAGCGTTAGCCCTACCAGCATCGCATTCGGCAATCAAGCGCAAGGTACTTCCAGCTCCGTTCATAAGGTCACGCTGAAGAGCGGACAGAGTTCAGCGATCACCATCAGTAGTATCAGTACGAACTTGGCTGACTATAGCGAGACCAACAACTGTCCGATGAGTCCAGCGACTTTGGCAGCCGGTGCCACTTGCACGATCTCCGTCACCTTCACGCCCACTGCCCAGGGAACCCGAGATGCGACACTCACGGTCGTGGATACCGGACTTTCCAGTCCGCAACTGGTAACGGTTACGGGTACAGGAACGGCAGCTATCCTCGAATCGATCGCCGTCAGCCCGAGCACGGCATCGGTCATTGTCGCCGACACTGAACAATTTACGGCCACGGGAACTTATAGCGATGGCTCGACGCAGAATCTGACCACGACCGCTAGTTGGACTTCGTCCAACACTTCCGTCGCAACCGTCGGCCTGCATACAGGGCTGGCCAAGGGCGTGGCGGCTGGAACGACGACGATCACGGCTACATCGGGCAAGATCAGCGGTTCAGCCAGCCTGACCGTGACGGCCGCGGTTCTGACTTCGATTGCGGTCACACCGGCTACGGCTTCCGTGGCTGCAGGCAAAACGGAGCAATTTACGGCGACTGGAACTTACAACAATGGCACGACGCAGAATCTTACGAGCAGCGTCACATGGTCGTCCTCAGCGTCCTCTGTCGCAACCGTCAGCAGTGGCGGGTTGGCCACAAGCGTGGTGCAAGGAACTGCGACTATCACGGCAACGTCTGGCACGGTCAGTGGTTCCGCAACCCTGACGGTGACGGCAGCGGTGTTAACTTCGATTTCCGTTACTCCCACGAGCGCTTCGGTCGCGACCGGAGCGACACAGCAATTTACTGCAACCGGCACCTATAGCAATGGCACGACACAAAATCTGACCACGACGGCGAGTTGGACCTCATCGAACACCTCGGTCGCAACCATAAAAGTCCATACCGGATTAGCCACAGGTGTAACCGCCGGTACAGCCACGATCACGGCGACTTCGGGGGCGATTCACGGCACGGCCACCTTGACGGTGACGGCGGTGTTAACTTCGATTTCTGTAACCCCAGCCACTGCCTCCCTGGCAGCCGGCTACACGCAGCAGTTCACCGCGACCGGAACCTATAGCAACGGAACGACGCAGAATCTGACGAGCACAGCTATCTGGACATCGTCGGCAACGTCGATCGCAACTGTAGGCAGTGGCGGACTCGCGACCAGCGTAGCCCCAGGGACCGCCGCGATCACAGCCACCTCGGGCACGATCAGCGGCTCGGCCACGTTGACGGTCACCGCGGCGGTCTTGACCTCGATTTCCGTCACACCCAACACAGCGTCGGTGGCAGCCGGTTACACACAGCAGTTCACGGCAACGGGAACCTACAGCAACGGCACGACGCAAAATCTGACGAGCACGGCGGCTTGGACTTCCTTGGCGACTTCGATCGCCACAGTGAGCAGCGGCGGGCTTGCGACCAGCGTGGCTCAGGGGACGACCACGATCACAGCAACTTCGGGGACGATCACCGGCTCAGCGATATTAACCGTCACATCTGCGGTCCTCACGTCATTGTCGATCACACCGTCGTCGGCGTCGATCGCAAGTGGGACAACGCAGCAGTTCGCCGCGACTGGGAGCTACAGCGATGGCAGCACGCAGAATCTGACCAGTTCGGTAAGCTGGAGTTCGTCTTCGAGCATGGTCGCGACTATCGCCAGTAGCGGTTTAGCCACTGGTACGGGCGTTGGCACTGCGAACATCACGGCGACTTCGGGCTCAATCACCACCCCTGCCGTGCTGACGGTTTCGCAGGCGACGCTAGTTTCTATCGCCGTGACGCCAGTGAATCCCTCGTTTGCGCTGGGTACCACGCAGGCCATGGTTGCGACCGGAACTTACACAGACGGCAGCACGCTGGTCCTGACCACTTCGGTCGCGTGGACCACGGCCAATTCGAGCATCGCCACCATCAGCACTCAGGGACTCGCCAGCAGCGTGGCTTTGGGCAATACCACGGTCACGGCCACTTCGGGCACGGTCAGCGGCTCGACTACGTTGACTGTTTCCCCTGCAGTTCTGGTTTCGATTGCGGTGACGCCGGCGATTCCGGTCATTTCGGTGGGCACGACACAGCAGTTCACGGCGACCGGAACATTCACCGATGGCAGCACGCAAAATATCACGGACACGGCGCAGTGGAGTTCGGACACGCCATCGGTGGCGACGATCAGCAATGTCTCGCCGACGCAAGGGTTAGCCAGCAGCGTGGGTGAGGGAACGGCGAACATTACGGCGACCTCGGGCACGATCAGCGGATCGACCCCCTTGACCGTGACCTCGGCCACGCTGGAATCGATCGCTGTTACTCCGACGATGCCGTCCATCGCGTCGGGAACGGCGCAGCAGTTTACCGCTACGGGCACGTACTCTGACGGAAGCACGCAGAACTTGACCAGCACGGCCATGTGGTCGTCCGACACACCGTCGACGGCCACCGTCAACAATGCCGGTCTCGCGCAGAGTGTAGGCATCGGCACGGCCAATATAACCGCGACCTCGGGTGCTGTGAGCGGTACGACGATGCTGACGGTAACGGCGGCGACGCTGGTGTCGATTGCGATCACTCCGCCGACGGCCACGATTCCTCTGGGAACAACGCAGCAGTTCACGGCGACCGGGACCTACACGGATGGCAGCACGCAGGACCTGACGCAGAGCGGGCAGTGGAGTTCGAGTGTTGGCAGTGTGGCGACGATCAGCAACACGACGGGCACGGCGGGGTTGGCCAGCACGCTCAGCGACGGTACGACGACGATCGGGATCAGTTCAGGATCGGTCAGCGCGACGGCCACCCTGGTGGTGAATCCTGCCGCACTCGTGTCGATCGCGATCACTCCACAGACGCCGACGATTGCTCTGGGCACCACGCAGCAGTTCACCGCAACCGGCACTTACACCGACGGCAGCACGCAAAATCTGACGACGGTTGCGACCTGGAGGTCGTCCTCGGCCACGGTGGCCATCGTCAGCAACGCAGTGGGCAGCAATGGATTAGCCACCAGCGCTGGACAAGGGACCGCCACCATTTCTGCGACTTCCGGCTCCATCTCCGCCTCCTCCACCCTCACCGTAACCGGACCGACTTTAGTTTCTATCGCGATCACACCGGCCGGTGCTTGGATTCCGGCCGGAACCAGCCTGCAGTTCGATGCCGTGGGTACTTACACCGATGGCAGCGCGCAGGATCTGACGTCTTCGACAACATGGACATCTTCCGCGCCCGCCGTTGCGCCCGTGAGTGCTGGATTAGTGACCGGAAGTTCGCTGGGAACCGCCAGTATCAGCGCCAGCTCCGGCACTGTAACAGGTTCCGCCAGTGTAATCGTCACCGCAGCGGCTCTCGTTTCCGTAGCCGTGGCACCCGCGAACCCATCGATCACGAGCGGGACCGCCCAGCAGTTTACGGCGACCGGAACCTACAGCGATGGCAGCACGCAAAATCTGACCAATACCGTGACCTGGACCTCCTCGGCGACATCGATCGCCACTGTAAGCGCAGGAGGGTTGGCCACCGGCATAGCGGAGGGCATAGCCACAATCACAGCGAACTCGGGAACGATCAGTGGTGGTGCTACATTGACGGTTACTCTCGCCCTGGTTTCGATCTCGATCACGCCGCAAGCTTCCGCGCTCCTGGAGGCCGCTACGCAGCAGTTTACGGCCACTGGAACGTATAGTGACGGCAGCGCCCAG
This sequence comes from Bryobacteraceae bacterium, assembly GCA_049516155.1. Taxonomy (GTDB): domain Bacteria; phylum Acidobacteriota; class Terriglobia; order Bryobacterales; family Bryobacteraceae; genus Bog-159. The sequence goes on along the minus strand of JBEKTJ010000116.1, from coordinate 13,058 downwards.
AACATCACGGCCGAGGTGGCGTGGAGTTCATCCCAGATAGAAGTCGCCGCAGTCAGCAACAACGCCGGCTCAAATGGTATTGCCACCGGTGTCGGTGTGGGGACAACTACCATCATCGCAAGTCTGGGCGCGCTTTCCGCGTCCACAACGCTCATGGTAGAGGCGGATTCGTCTGGAACCGTCATCGGAGTGCCCGCAATTACTGACAATCCGGCCTACGTGTATAAGGGTTTGAATCTTGGGCAATATAATGACTTGACGACTGGCGAGGGTACCAGCACGCCACCAGCCGCGCATGATGCATGGGGCCAGTCGCTTGCGGCGTCTATCAAACCGATCGATGGCGCAGTAGTCGGTCTGATCACAGGTCTGAGCAATGCCGTTCTATTCGGCACGCAGCAGCCGACGAATTTTGTGAATCAGACTGCGGCACTGCGTGAGGCGGGAACAGTCAAGTCATCGTTCCACGTGGTTTGTGGTGCACGTGGTTCGACGCCAAGCAGCGAGTGGGAAAACAATACCTATGGCGCGTACACCACCGCGAATGCCCAACTTGCCAACGCGGGGTTCACTCCCTCCCAAGTGCAGGTCATGTTCATTGAAAACGGCGACGCCAACGAGCCTCCGGGAACGTTACAAACTTCCACCAGTCTGCTGCCACCCGCGCCGCACATCCCGCCGCTTTCGAGCGATCCTGACTATTGGAATTTGATCTACAACATGGGAAACCAGATCAGGTACTTGCGGACACAGTATCCCAATCTGCAACAGGTATTTTTGCACGCCCGCATCTATGCCGGTTATGCGCAAACCACGGCCAGTAATCCCGAACCGTTCGCGCTGGAACAGTCGCTTGCTATCAAGTACCTCGTGATGGCCCAGTCATTGCAACTGTATAACGGTACCACCGACCCGGTTGCCGGCGACTTGTTGACAAACTGCCCTTGGGTTGGCTGGGGCTACTACATGTGGGCGAATGGCGAAACGCCGCGAGCCGACGGCCTGACTTGGAACGCGGCTACCGACTACCAGACCACGGGCGGCTCAGCCTATATTCATCCGAGCGCGACCGGCGTGGAACAGCAGGTCGACTGGCCGGTCAACGGCGCGACAGCGTTTTATCTGGCATCCCCCTACAGCATGCCGTGGTATGCGGAAAATGAAGAATGAAATGGCTGCCTCGCTTCCTTCGAGTCCACCGTATCGACCCACACCGCAGATCAGGCCGACCCGCTCGCGGGTCGGCTTCTCATGAACCGATTCCGGAAGCTCGGGCCTATTTGATGATGGCGGCTTTCCTGGGTTCGAAAGCCCGTGGCAGAGAATTTTGCAACTAAAATTCGCCCCTCCGAGGTTTGCGATCGCTCTGTTTTCTATTCCGAACGGCAGCGAAAATTGCCCAGTCTCCAAGCGGTTACGCCCTCACTACAGGCCGACTTCTGGACAATTTCCGGAGCCAACTTCCGATGTGGGCGCTGTTCAACAGCGGGCGCCGAACCGCATGCGCCGGTTACTGCCGGTTCGCCCGTTATACAGGGTCGCGCTGAAGGTTCCAGGAGTAAGCGGGCTGAACGTGATATTGAACGTGCAAGACGAGTCTGCAGGAACGCTGCTTCCGCAACTATTCGTCTCGCTGAAGTAGGACTCTGTGTCGACCCGATAGACGCTAGCGATAGGCAGCGCCGTCGAGCCAACATTCTTGAAAGTAATACTCTTCGGAGCGCTCGTGTCGCCGACCATCGTTTTCGGGAATGTTAACGATGTGGGCTTAATGACCACCGCCGTTGCCGTCGCGCCGATCCACACTTCCTGCTCCGCGAAGTTGCCCTCGTAAAGTAGGAGCACCGTCTGTGTGCCTTCAGCGGTCGGCTTGTAATAGATGGTCGAATTGCAACTTGCCCCTGGCGATAGCGCGGCGTTGATCTCACAGGTAGTGGTAAAGCTGAAGTCGTTCGTTTCAGCCCCCTCCAGGGAAATATTGGGGAAGTAGACGTCCGCGCTGCCATCGTTGGTGACGGTTACTGTCTGGCCGACGCTCCTAGTACCAACTAGCTGGTCGGAAAACGTCAGACTGTCCGGCTTCACCGTGACAGGAATATTACCCGTCCCCGCCATCTGCGTCCCAATAGCGCCATTGGTTGAGGTCGCCTTCAAGTGGGCATTGGAGGCCCCATTAGCCACAGAAAGAACGAGCGACAGGAATCGAGACCGCGATCGATCGGAACCTCGGTCGTGCCATCGACCGACTCGACCGCCTGCAGCGGCGCCAGCTGGGAGAAATGGTTTCTCCTCCAGTCAGCGTTCGCTTGACGCGATGAGCGGTTCGTCGTCGGAACTCCCCCGATTTTGCAAACGAAGCCAAGAAGTACAGCGTTATTAAGATGTTGGAAAAATGATTACGACATCGGACAGTGGACAGGGAACGAACTGAACGCCGGTTCGCGGCATTTCGGATACGACGGGAAAATGCCTCGTTCGGAATGTTTCCGATCAGGCGACGCTTCCGAACCAAAGCAGCGCAACAGGCGCATGGCAGGCAGTCGGCTAAAGACGAAGCGCTCGGGGATGTATCTCGGTCCGGTTTGTTGATCGGCTCCGTTGGTTTTGTCGCTGCTGATGCTTCCAGTGTGGGGCATTGCGGTGACGGGATGTCAGATTTTGGCCGAGAACCCGCAGTACACAATACGGCAAGTCAGGCGGCGATGACCTCCGCTCCTAAGCGCGGCACCGCCCGGCGGAAGAAGTGTTGCCATCCGACGGGCCGTGCAACGCGGCATCTTGTTTCGTGACGAAGTTACTCGCTGAACAGATCCTTTCAATCGACTCTGGTAAATCAGTAACTCGTTGTGAGTTTAGCTTCCCTGTCATCTAAGGGGTTTGCTGATCCAGTGGTCGGTGAAGGTCGAGTGCTGGATGGGAGACTCGATTTTAGGCATGTGACAGGTTGTACAGTTCTTCGTGCTCACGGGGCAGGCCGCGCCTGGATGATCTGAGTGGTGATCGGCGGTTGTTTTTGCGCCTGTCTGATTGACGTGACATTGCAGACAGCGTGAATCGTAGGCGGCAGGATCGTGCTCCAGAGGTTGATGGGGATCGTGGCAAGCAACGCAGGTGAGTCGAGCATCTGGCTTGCTCCAACACTTGCTGTTTTCCAGACGGTAAGGCGCAAAGCGGAGATTCAATGCGCCAAGTCCAATGTTCGTTACCACATCTTCCCAAGTACGGTGACACGCGCCGCAAAAATCCACCGACTCGACCGGATTCAAGCGACTGGGATTCATGATCAGGTCCGCGCCCTGCTCCTGCTGTCCCACATTCATCGCGACTACATGACTGGCACCCGGTCCGTGGCAGGCTTCGCAGGTGACGCCCGGCACAGCGGCATTTACATCTAATTGATTGTTGGTCACTGAAGCGGTTGTGTGACAGGCAAAACATGCGCGGCTCTCTGCCGGCGGCATGCGGCGTCCCGCAGCATCTTCAAGGCCGCGGGGCGTGGCAAGCGATTGCCCCGGAGTGATATTCAGATCCTGGGAAGATGCAAAAAAGGTCAGATGGCTTTCGTAGTAGCTGCCATTTTTCTCGTAGACATAAGTTTGGCCCAGGCGACCGACGCCAAAGGCCCACATCAGGTCGGTGGAGAAGGGCGCCGCATCACCGCCAGCCGTGACCGTTAGAACGCTTTTCCCGCCTTTGGTTACGACCTCCTCACGGTAGGGGCCAAGGCGAAAGGAGAGATGGTCATGCTGGCGAAGTATGTCGGCATCGGCGGCGTGAACGGCGGCGCGGGCCATGGCGTGTTTTTGCTGGGTCGCCGATTTGGAAGCATGACATCTCGCGCACACTGCCGTGCCCACGTAGCTATCTCGTGCGGCATCCCCCTTGGTGGGCCACCAGCCGGGCGATTGCACCCGGGAAGCGGTGGGCATGGACATGCTGACGGGAGCAGAAGTTTGAGCTAAGGATACAGAGGCTACAACACAGATAGCGAGTGCGGACAGGAGTTGGAGGCTGATACCAGCCCTCGGGGTTGACGCGACCTGGGTTGACGTGACCCTGGTTAAGGCCGAAAAACATGTTGCAGGAAAAAGGTAGTACTGAGGATTCTTAGCCGCTTCAGATCGCACAGTCATACTTAAAACTTAGCGGGGGTTGATGGCCAAAACGGTTGTTATTGTCTCGTCAATCTTTGTCCGCGTCAATGTGTGAAACCGATTTCAGTAACACCCTGTTCTACTCTCGAACGGAACCAGGTGTCAGAACTACTCCTCCTTTATTTCAGGATACCGAGCTGAAGTGGGAAAAGGTGCCAGTGAATGCTACAGTAATCCGGGATCGCCGCGCGATCGCCGAAAACTGTCACCAACCGCTGTCCTCCAATGATCGCAAACACGCGCCATGCCCGCTCTCCTCTTTGTTCGCTTATTGTTGTTTTTTTCCTGAATACTGCAGCAATTCTCCTTGGGCAAAGCGGTTCCAAGGACGCATCGGCGATCCAACTGGATCACCTCACATCTTTTTCCGCGCTTCCGCATGGCATCGACTTGTGGGACGGCGATGCGCACATGCAAATTATCGCTCTTCGCGAGGACGTCGTGCGTGTCCGCGTGTCGCGCTCCAGAGAATTTGCCGAAGACGCCTCGTGGGCTGTTCTCAAGGAAGCGCGGCAAAGTAGAGTTGCCGTAACTCCAGACATCGCGCCGGATGCAGTTGGCTTCCAGACCCGGGTTCTCCGCGTTTCCATCGACCGGCAGACCTTCGCATTGACGATCTCCGACCACAGTGGAAATGTTCTTCAAAAGGACGTAGCACCGATTGAATTTCACGGCGAATCCTTTCGCGTTTATAGAGCAATGCCCCTCGATGAGCACTACTTCGGCCTGGGGGGCAAACCTGGTCCCTTGGATCGCCGCGGGCAGGCATTCGCGATGTGGAACACGGATGCGTACGCCTTCCAAGAATCCACCGATCCCATTTATAAAAGCATCCCTTATTTCATGGGGTTCCGCTCCGGCCGCGCCTTTGGCGTGTTCCTCGACAACACCTGGCGAAGCAGCTTTGACTTCGGCAAGGAATCGCCGGATACATATTCCTTTGGCGCCGCAGGCGGACCCTTGGACTACTATTTTTTCTACGGCCCCACTCCCAAGCAGGTGGTGGAAACGTACGCCTGGCTTACCGGCACCACGCCTCTACCCCCTATCTGGGCGCTCGGTTTCCAACAGTCGCGTTACAGCTACACGCCGCAGGCCCGAGTTCTGGAAGTCGCAAACCGCTTCCGGACAGACCACATTCCGGCAGATGCCATCTACCTCGACATCGATTACCAGCAGCAGAACCGTCCGTTCACCGTGGATCACAACCGGTTTCCCGATTTTCCCGGAATGATCTCGGGACTTGCTGCCAAGAACTTTCATGTTGTTGCCATTACCGATCTGCACATTGCCAAATATCCCGGTCATGGCTATGCACCGTACGACACCGGCATTGCGGGAGATCACTTCGTTAAAAATGCCGACGGCAGTGTCTATTCCGGAGACGTGTGGCCGGGGCCCAGTGTCTTTCCTGACTTCACGCGGGCGCAGACTCGCGACTGGTGGGGTGGCCTGTATCGGGATTTTTACAAGATGGGCATCGCGGGCTTCTGGAATGACATGAATGAGCCGTCAGTCTTCAACTCACCGACCAAGACGATGCCGTTGGACGTAATCCACCGCATTGACGAACCAGAGTTCACGAAGCGCTCTGCCCGGCACGCGGAGATTCATAACGTGTATGGGATGGAGAACTCCCGCGCTACGTTCGAAGGATTGCAGCAGCTCAATCCTGATTTGCGCCCGTTCGTACTGACGCGCGCCAGCTACGCCGGTGGCCAGCGTTATGCCGCTACCTGGACCGGCGACAACAGCAGCACGTGGAATCATCTTCGCCTTACAACCCCGATGCTTGAGAACCTGGGTCTGAGCGGCTTTGTCATGAGCGGAGCCGATGTGGGCGGATTCGCAGGAACACCGCAGCCAGACTTGCTTACAAAATGGATCGAGATCGCGTCATTCCAACCCATTGATCGCGATCATACCGAGAAAGGGAGCGGCGACCAGGAACCGTGGGTCGGAGGCCCGGAGGCGGAATCGATCCGCAGGCGGTTTATCGAAGAGCGCTATCGTCTGATGCCTTACCTTTACACGGCGGCAGAAGAGGCTTCACGCACGGGTATTCCCATCGAGCGGCCACTTTTTCTTGAGTTTCCGGACGCCGCGGGCGATCATCATCCGATTGACGCCGACCCTGAGGCGGCCGGAGAATTTATGCTTGGCCCGGATATCTTGATCGCGGCGCCACCTCATCCCGACAAGCTCGATAATTACGTGGTCGAGTTTCCCTCCGCGACCTGGTACGACTACTGGACGGGGCAGCTTGTTTCTAAGCCTGCGCCCCCAGCTGATCGCGATCCCAATGCTCCTGCAAGCCCTACCGATCAGGTGCCGCTTACGACCTGGATACACCCTGAACTCGCAACTCTGCCGGTTTTTGTCCATGGGGGCGCGATTCTGCCGATTGCTCCCTTGACGCAAAGCACCAATGAAATTCCGCAGGGCCCGCTCACCCTGCGGGTCTATGCTGGCGACGAATGCGCGGGTCACCTCTACCTGGACGATGGCAAGACTTACGCTTACAAAACGGGAGTGAGTCTGCAAATGGATTTCCGCTGCGAAGTAAATGCGGATCGCTTGCGCCTTCGCCTGGGAGAGCATAAAGGCTCTTACCCTGCGTGGTGGCGAGAGATACGCGTAGAGATCTATGGTTGGTCATCCCGCAAACGCACGGCACGCCTTAACGGCCGTAACCTTGACGCAATTTTGGAATTGTCGCCAGGCCAAGTCGCTATCACTGCCCCAGACGACGGACGAGGCGAAGTATTGGAGATTGAGTGACGGGTTCGAGTGCGCCGGCTTCGCCTAGTTTTTTTTGCCTCCGAGTCATTTCTCGTCGCGAGAGACGTCGTGGCCAACTCAGCGTGGACGCACGCTGACCAGTTCAGCTGCCACCGGCACGCCGCGAGCAATCTTGACTCGGACCAGAGCCTCGAAAGGCCTTATCGGCTCGGTGCCCGATCCGGGGATCTCATGCAGCAGTTTCTCCACCGTCTCCGGGCGGCAAGCAAATTCCACTCCGCCTTGCGTTCCGAAAGTGGTGGTTCCCGCCAGAATCATGACGTACCGCCCAGATCCCATTCCTGGCACCAGTCCGATGACTGAGTAATCTTCCGTCAGCGCAGCACCGGAAGGACTGGCAAGGTAGCTGCTGGCCTCTCCTGGCTTCGGATGTTTGTTGACGATTGCAAGATCGCCCTTCCGGTCCCCTAAGGCTACCCTCTGAAAGACAAATTCCTGCATGTTGGGAATGTCGAGCAAGGAAAGATTCTCCGACGGAGAGCCAACAAAGATCAGATTATTGTTTCTCACGTCGTCGAGCGTGAACAGACTGCCGCGCTTCACCAGGATCTTCCGTCCCAGCGCGCCAAACGCTTCGTCGAGCGCGTGAATGGCTAACACCTCTCCCACACCCGTGTAATGGTCGTATACCGCGACCTTTGAGTCCTGACGGGAATTGTAGTAACGCATGCCCGTCTCCGGCCGTCCCACGAAAGCGGCGTTGCTATAGATGACCCAAGGATCCTCGGCGCTAGCGGTAAAGGGCCTCCAAAAGTCAGCCAGGGGGCCGGTAGCCGGTATGCCGGACTTGACCGTCGTGGACTCAGGAAGTCGACGGTTCCGCAGCGTGGTTCCCAAAGCGATCAGCGAGACGATCAGACCGGCGACCAGCAAGACCACGGCCGTCCGCCAGCTCGCAGGAACTACCTCGACCACCACGCCTCCGCGCGCTTCGCGCTCCGTTCCGTTCCGCGGCTGCTCCCCCGGATCGACCGGTCTCGCTTCGACCGACCGCGCCTCGAACGTGAGGTGATAGCTGCCTTTCGGAATCTTGACCACAATGGGATCCGCTGCGCCCTCGGAGGCGTAGTATTCCGACAGTTTCACACGAAGACGTCCGGCTTGAACGCGGATGGTTGAGTCCGTGTGCGGATCAAAGTCAGCCGGGCGACCGTAGACTTCGGTGGCGATCTGATACTCCTTCAAAGGCGCATCGGGATGATCGAGGGATTGTTTGGCGAGATACTGCAGCAGCCTGCATAGGGATTCTGAGCTTCGCAGACTATGGCTTTTAATAATGTTATCTATTTGTTGGAAGAACTGGTCCGGCCCGGCGGCGAAAGTGTGTGTCACGACCATGTAACACCGATCGAACAGAGATCGTATGCTGATGCAGAGACAGCATTTTACAGCAGTAACCGCTCAGAAACCTAGTGAAACGTCCGCCCGGGCTTTTTTTGTACTACAAATTGCACGGCTCAGCGGGACTACCTAAAAAACCGTTCTAGTAACGACCCGGAAATCGGAGGAAGCATGAAGATTCGGATCTCTCTGGTTGGCACTCTGGTGGTTTGCCTAGCCGGTCTGGCGACAGCTCAGACCGATACCGCCCGCCTCTTCGGAACGATTACAGATCCCACCGGCGCCGTCGTCCCGAACGCGACCATCACTGTGACCGACGCCGCAACTGGACGCTCAGTAGCCACGCAGACGAGCGACTCGGGCAGTTACGGTCTAAATGCTTTACCAATCGGAAAGTATCATTTCCAGGTGAAGAAGGACGGCTTCAAGACCGCAACCGTCGACTTTCCCCTGGATGTTTCCCAGGTTCTCGAAGTCAGCCTCAAGCTGGAAACTGGATCGACAGCTACCACGGTTGAGGTTACGGGTGATCTCCCCGTGGTCGATACTGCTACATCCAGCGCAGGCGAGGTTATTGAAGGACGCCAAGTGGTCGACCTCCCACTCAACGGGCGCAACTTCTCGGCGCTGGCTCTGATGACGCCGGGCGTCAGCCGCGGTGCCTACGCCAATAATGCAGCCGGCATCGGCCCTGGGGGAAGCGGACTAAACCCGGCAGCCGAAACCTGGCGCAATTACGATTCGGGCGGAGGTGCTTTGGCGGTGAACGGCCTGCGACCTCAGGCTAACAATTATCTTATAGATGGCATTGACAACAACGAGTCATTGGTAAACACGATCGTGATTTTCCCAGCGATCGAAGACATCGCGCAATTCAAGACCACAACCAACGTTGCGCCGGCGGAGTTTGGACGCGCTGGCGGCGCGGTCGTCCAGGTTGTCACGAAGTCCGGAGCCAACCAGATACACGGCTCCGCGTACTGGTTCAACCGTTCCAAAATTGCTGCCGCTTCTCTGTATCAATATACTGACGACCCCCACTGTACCTACCTTGGCGAGCCCAACTGTGTGGCCCTTCCACCGCTAAGCCGCAACCAGTTCGGCGCGTCGCTAGGCGGCCCCATCTGGAAGCAAAGGGTGTTCGCCTTTGTTGATTACCAGGGTTGGCGCCAAGTAGTACCGAATGGCGTTGACACCACCCGAGTGCCAACGTCTCTGATGCGCACGGGCAATTTCACGGAACTGCTTTCGCCGTCGGGTACGGGCACGGCCACGAGTACGCCGGATTACGCGGTCTGCCCCAACCTATATACGCCTCCACCAGCGAACGGCACGCCTGCGGTGCTGCCGCAATTTTCCTCAGGCTTGGGATACATCTACAGTCCTCAGACCTGTCTACCATTCGGTTGGGTGGGCAATGCCACGTCGGGGTCCGCTGGCCCGAATATCAATATCATTCCATCGGCCAACCAAATTCAACCGGCGATCAGCTATCTGAGCTTGTTTCCGCTCCCGAATATGGCGGGTGCCAACGTCGCGACGAACGACCTTAATTTCAGCCAAGTCCAAAAGAACGTGATCAACATGAACGATTACGACGCGCGCCTGGACTTTGTGCTCACTTCGAAGGACACTGTCTTCGGCCGTTACAGCCTCGGCACGGATTTCCTGGATGGCACGCAGATTCTGAGCGACTCGAGTCACAACCTGCCCTCCGGCGGCGGTACCAACCCGTCCCACCCACGCCAAGTTGGCGTGGGCTGGACCCACGTTCTCAGCCCTACGATCATCAACGAGTTTCACTACGGCTACATTCGCGATCTGCTCGGCTACCAGCAGCCGAACTCCAACGTTCCCACCGCGGCCAACATTGGCATTCAAAATGCCAACACTTCTTCTTTACTCGGCGGTATGCCCATCATCGGCGGCTGGTATGGAAACATCAGCTACATCGGTGACGGCGGCCCCTATCTGGTTGTCGAGCCCACGCAGCAGTTCTCCGATTCAGTGAGCTGGATCAAGGGAAAACACACCCTGAAGTTTGGCGCTAACATTGTCCACCGCGATGTGAATTGGGACCAGGGGAACAATGCCAAAGGCTACTTCTGGATCGATGATGGAAGCTTTGGGGCGTACCCGGCCCCAACGTCCCACCATGGGACCTTCACCGGCTATGAGGACTCGGAACTGCTTGCCGGGTTCATGGGCGCCTACTCGGTGGGCGCGTTCAGCGGGTACTATCAGACCCGCAGCTGGGAGAACGGCTTCTTTGCCCAAGACGATTTCCGAGTCAGTCGCAAGCTGATGCTGAACCTGGGCCTGCGCTATGACATCCTGAGCTGGCCGAAGGAAGCCAACAACCATCAATCCAACTTCGATCCCGCGACCGGCGAACTGGTTGAGGCCGGAGCCCCCGGCTTTCCCGCTGCTTTGATTGACACTCCGAAAAAGAATTTCGGCCCGCGGATCGGGTTTGCCTATGACTTTATGGGCAACGGCAAGACTGTACTGCGCGGCGGCTATGGCTTGTTCTACTATCTGGACCGCGGCGGCGTTGGCAACCAGCTTTCCAACAACCCCGACTTTAACGGGACTTCGACCTATTATGCCTGTCCGACGGCGGCGACCTGCGGCACCGGCTACCGGTTTGCATTCACGGGAGCAGCGGCTGCCGGAGCCACTGATCCCACCACCGCCACGGGAGCCCTTCCGCCGAAAATTGGCATCGCCCCGGATGCGGTGACTATCACGAATAACGTGATTTACTACCCCCAAAGCAGCCCCAACTCGCATATTCAGGAATGGAATCTTCAAGTCGAGCGGGCTCTGGACAGCCAGACATCGTTCGCCGTGGCCTATGTTGGAACGAAGATGGGAAATCTCGCCACTACATTCAACGCCAACGCCACGGTTCTTGGCTCGAATCCTGGAACAAGTTGGTTCCCGGTTGGGGGTGCGATCAATCCGAATGGTGTCGGCGCCATCAATGCGACTGAGATGATCGGTACCGGAAGCTACAACAGTCTGCAGTCAAAAGTGACGCGCCGCATGAAAAACGGACTTCAACTTACAGCGGCCTATACTTGGGCGCACACTCTGGATGACTCTGCCTCCGCATTCGGCACATCGGGCGGGGTCTTGGTGGGCAGTAACGGAACGCCTCTGCTGGGGTATGAGCGCGGTAACTCTGACACCGATCAGCGCCAGCTCTTTACCTTGAGCTCGCTCTATGAGCTACCCGTCGGACGGGGGAAACTGCTGGGCCATGACGCTTCGTCGGCCCTGAATTACGTGATTGGCGGCTGGCAGTGGAACAATGTGGTTGTGCTCGCTACCGGTACGCCACTGGACATCTCGGGGGCGCCGAACAGCGCGAATGGGCGTCCGGATTACCACGGGGGATGCGTGACTGGCGCCACTTGGCGTATCAATCCTGCTACGCAGCTGCCGACGAATTACTGGCTCAGATGTCCACAGGGTGCGTTCACAGCTCCTGCCGGACTGGTTGGCAATCTGCCCCGGAATGCTTTCGCGGGGCCGGGGACCTACACTTGGGACATGTCCATGGTAAAGAACATCACGATCAACGAGCGAGTGACGACTCAGTTGCGCGCCCAAGTCTATAACCTGCTCAACACGCCCCAATTCCAAAACCCGGACACCAACTACGGCAACGGCGATTTCGGGCAGCTGCTCAACGCTCGGATCGCCCCACCCAATCGCGAGCTCGAACTGGCGGTGCGCGTATCCTTCTAACTTAAAGCCAGAACAGACGCTTGAGAACGGTTCTCAAGCGTCTGCTGATTCTCTGGGCAGGATAAGTTGCTGAGCACGATAAGCTCTTGGCTCTCTTTCTGAGCCGGTCTCCACTTGGTTCGGTAGGTGTGCCTCGGTTGGTCTGCCTCAATCAGGGCACCGGTAACTGCCATGAAAAACAGATTCACCATCGCGCTATTGCTGATCGTGGTCTGCCTGCTCGCTCTGCCGGCATTGCCGCAACGGGTTGCCGGAGCAGGACAAGTTCCGGTCGTCCGCAAAATTGAGCCACCCAACTGGTGGGTGAACTACACACCCGACCTCACGCTGCTGCTTAGTGGTGAAAACCTGGGTGGGGCTCGAGTGGAAAGTCCGACGAAAGAAATGACTGTCCTGGGCGCGGAAGCTTCCGCCAATGGACACTACCTCTTCGTCCACCTGCAACTCGGACCCGAGTCATCGTCAGGGACCGTTCCCCTGCAGTTGGTGACTTCGGCGGGATCGACATCGGTCCCGTTGCCACTGCGGGCTCGCGCAGACACCCGCGGCCGCTTCGAAGGCTTTTCTCGCGACGATGTCATCTACCTGATCATGCCCGACCGCTTCGCCGATGGCGACCCCTCGAACGATCAGCCCGCCGGCTCGAATGGCCGTTATGACCGCAGCAATCCCATGGCGTATCACGGAGGCGATCTGCGCGGCATTCACGAACATCTTGGATATCTGCATGATCTTGGTGTCAACACGCTGTGGCTTACTCCGGTCTGGAAGAACACCGACTCCGACTACCACGGATATCACGTTGTTGATTTCTATGCTCTTGACGACCACATGGGCACCCTGACGGAGTATCAGGCGTTGGTTGCCGATGCGCACCGGCTGGGCATGAAGGTGCTGATCGATTACGTCGTCAATCACACCGGCCCGCAACATCCCTGGGCCAATGATCCACCAACGCCCACGTGGTTTCATGGAACGCCCGCGCATCATCTGGAACCCGCTTAT
>JBEKTJ010000115.1:0-37883 GCA_049516155.1 Bryobacteraceae bacterium | reverse complement strand
CCCGCCGCGCCCGCCACCCCGGCCGCGCCCTAACCCCCCACCAAGGAGCGTCGCGATGCGGAAGACACACCACCGCCGCGCGGCGCTCCCGCCCCCTACACTTCCGCGTAGTGGCTTTCTTCCGATTTTCGGATTCATACGTCTATATCACTGGTAACTGTTAGAAAAATCTACTACTATGATGATGGCGGGTGGCATGCAACGTGCTGGCCAGAACAAATAGTAGGAGTGTGCCCAGCAGCACGTAACGGCGGTGTGAATGTTTCAGGAACTCAAATTTCAGCTCTCAACCGCGATCCTGACCATCCTGACAATCGCCGCCGCGGCTTCCGCCGTCATCAATTTCCAACAGCAGCACAAGTTCCGCCTGGCCGACGACGGCGCGGTCTGGGTGGATCGCGGGAGCCGCGTAGAGGCCCTTCACATCGATCCGGACGGACCTGCCGCCAAGGCTGGCCTCAAGAACGGCGACACGCTGCTCAAGATCAGTGGCGCCGCCACCGTCAAGGCTATCGACGTTCCCCAGATCTTGGCGCGCGTGGGCGCATGGAACAAGGCGGAGTATATCGCCAGCCGGCAAGGCGTCGACTTCAAAGCCGACGTTTACGTCCGCGAAGAACCGCTCGACCCCGCCGTAACCTACCAATACATGGTGGGCGCGGCATACCTGCTGATTGGGCTATTCGTCTATTACCGTCGCGGCAGCGCCCACATGGCGCGCCATTTCTACGTCCTGTGCCTGGTTTCGTTTATCCTGTTCTGCTTCCATTACACCGGGAAGCTGAATGGCTTCGATAAAGTCATTTACTTTTGCAACGTGGCGGCCGGCCTGCTCGCGCCCACCGTTTTTCTGCATTTTTGCCTGACTTTTCCGGAACCGCGCCGCTGGCTCCGCGCCAAGCCTTGGGTGGTAGCCATCCTCTACCTGCCCCCCGCCGTGCTTTTCGCGCTATGGTTAGCAGTCACTTCGGGCACTCTGCAGATGGGCATCTCGCTGTTGGAACTCCGCTGGATGCTCGACCGCATCTGGCAGCCGCTGCTGGTGCTACCTTACCTGCTGGGCGGCCTGGCACTCAGCCTGGACTATCGAAAAGCTGAAGACCCCATCGTGCGCCAACAGTTGAAATGGCTGCGCAACGGGACCTTCTGCGGCATTCTGCCCTTCGCCATCCTTTACGTGGCGCCCTACGCGCTGGGGATGCTGCCCAACCAGTACATGCGGCTTTCGGTTCTGTCGATGGCGCTCATCCCGCTGACCTTGGCTTACGCGATCGCGCGGTACCGCCTCATGGATGTCGATATTCTCTTCAGGCGCGGCTATGCTTACACGCTGGCCACGGTGTGCGTACTGGCGGCGTTCTACGGGATCGTGTTCTCGCTCGGCAGCCTGGTGCAAAAGAACTTCAAGGACGTCGGCAACACCGGCCTGATCGCGGTAATGCTGGTGGCCGCCTTCCTGTTCCAGCCAATCCGCAATTGGATTCAGGAGCGGCTCGACAAACATTTCTATCGCGATAGCTACGATTACCGCCGTACGCTGGTGGAGTTCGCCCGCGAGTTGAATGCGGAAACCGACCTGGACGCCATGCTGAATTCGGTCTGCGACCGTCTGCTGCAGACTCTCTCCATCCGCCACATGGCCGTATTTCTGGCCGAAGAACGCGCCGACGATAAGCCAACCTTTCGTCTGAAGATGTCCATGGGTGCTCGGCGCCGCCCGCCGGATCTGGCCTCCGATCAACTGGATTTGAGCTTTCTCAACTGGGACCTGCCCCAGCCCTACATCTTTTTCGAGCGCACCCGCCATCAATTGGACGCGGTATCCCGGAGTTGGCCACCTTCGGTCCGCGCCGCAATCGCCGATCTGGATTTGACTTACTACCTCCCCTGCACCGTGCGCGGCAGAACCATCGCGTACCTGGGCGTCAGCCGCACCGAAAGCGGCGATTTCCTCTCCACGGTGGATGTGGAACTGCTCGCCACCATCTCCGGGTATGTGGGGATCGCCATCGAGAATGCCACCCTCTACCGCTCCCTGCAACGCAAGATGGAGGAGTACGAGCGCCTCAAGGAGTTCAGCGAAAACATCGTCGAATCCATCAACGTGGGCATCCTGGCCGCCGACTTGGACGACCGTGTGGAGAGCTGGAACACACAGATTGAGAAGCTTACCGGAATCCCGCGCCGATCCGCCGTCGGCCGCAAGCTGTCGGAACTGTTCCCGGCCGACCTGGCGGATCAGTTCGAGCGCGTGCGCGGCCAAACCGGCATTCACCACATTTATAAGTTCGAGCTGCATCCCACGGCGCTGTCCGCGATGCCGAGCCGTGAGCCTGTGCCCATCAATGGTAGCGCGGGCAATGGCTCCTCAAATGGGGCGCACTCGACGTTGAACGTAGCCATCGCCCCACTGGTTTCAAAGGACTTCGATCAGATCGGGCGCCTCATCATCTTCGACGACGTCACGGACCGCACCGAACTGGAGCAGCGCCTGGTTCAAGCCGATAAGCTCAGCAGCATCGGCCTGCTGGCGGCTGGCGTGGCCCACGAAGTGAATACGCCGCTGGCGGTGATCTCCACTTACGCCCAGATGCTGGCCAAGCAAGTGGCCAACGACGACCAGAAATCCATCCTGCTGGACAAGATCGCCAAGCAAACTTTCCGTGCCAGCGAGATCGTCAACTCGCTGCTGAACTTCTCACGCACTTCCACCACTTCGTTCGGCGATGTAGACCTGAACAAGGTGGTTCGGGAAACCATGTCCTTGCTCGAACATCAGATCCAGAAGGTGGGCGTGGAAGTGAAGTTGGATCTCGCAGGGGGCTTGCCGCCCGTGCACGGCAACGCCGGCAAATTGCAGCAGGTCTTCCTGAATCTGTTCCTCAACGCGCGCGACGCCATGGATGGCGGCGGCGTGCTCTCGGTGCGCACCTGGGCCGAGGAATCCGGCGCGCGCGTGGATGTTTCCGACACCGGCCACGGCATTTCGCCCGAACATATCCAGCGCATCTACGATCCGTTCTTCACTACTAAAGGCAGCCGTAAAGGTACAGGCATGGGTTTGGCGGTCACCTATGGGATCGTCCAGGAACATAAAGGTTCCATCGAAGTATCCAGCCGCCAGGGTGGCACCCGATTCCAGCTTCGGCTGCCGTGGTCGAGGACCGTAGGACAGGCCTCCGGCCTGTCCTCTTCCGGTCTTTCCTCTTCCGGCCTGTCTGCCTCCAAGCAACCCGTAAATGCCGCCTGAAATGAGCGCACCCGACTTATCCCCCTCGCCCGGCAAAGGCCGCGTTCTCGTCGTAGACGACGAACTGGATATCCGCGAAGGATTGGAAACCCTCCTCCGTCTGGAAGGTTTCACCGTGGACCTCGCCGCGAACGGTACCGAAGGACTGCGTAAGATCGAATCGCGGGCGTACGACATGGTGCTGCTCGATCTGATGATGCCCGACCGCTCGGGCATGGACGTGCTGCGCGACGTGCGCGGGCGCGACCGTGAAACCCCCATCTTCATGATCACCGCCTACGGCTCGGTGGAAGCCGCCGTGGAGGCCCTGAAGCTCGGCGCCAACGACTACTTCTCCAAGCCCTGGGATAACGAGAAGCTACTGATCGAGATCGACCGCATGATCTCCAAGCGGCGCCTGGAATACGAAAACACGCACCTGAAGCGCGCCCTGAAGCAGCGCTACAGCTTCCCCAACATCATCGGCAAGAGCGACCGCATGTTGCGCCTGCTCGACCTGGTGGGGCAGGTGGCCAGCAGCCGCTCCACCATCCTGATCACCGGCGAAACCGGCACCGGCAAGGAACTGATCGCCAAAGCCATCCACACCAATTCGCCCCGCGCGGATCGTATCTTCGTGCCCGTAAACAGCGGCTCGCTGCCCGCCGACCTGCTGGAATCCACGCTATTTGGGCATGTGAAGGGAGCCTTCACCAGCGCCATCCATACCAAGAAGGGCTATTTCGAAGTGGCCGACCGCGGCACCATTTTCTTCGACGAGATCGGCACCATTTCGCCGGACATGCAGGCCAAGTTGCTGCGCGTCATCCAGGAGAAGGAATTCATCCCCCTCGGCTCGACCGAGCCGGTGCGCGTAGACGTGCGCATCCTGGCCGCCACCAACGACGACCTGAAGAAGCGCGTGGACGAGGGCACCTTCCGCGAGGATCTGTATTACCGGCTGAACGTGATCAACATCGTCCTGCCGCCGCTGCGCGAGCGCAAGGAAGACATCCCCGCTCTGGTCAGCCATTTCTTCACCAAGTATTGCCTGGAGAACGAAAAATATCTGGACCCGCATGGCAGATCGGTGCTCACTTTTCAGCCGGAGGTGATGCAGATCCTGATGGAGCACAACTGGCCGGGTAACGTGCGTGAGTTGGAGAATGCGGTGGAGCGCGCCGTAGTGCTGGCCACCGACGCGTCCGTGCCGCTGGAAGTGCTCCCCGATCAGTTGCTGCAATCGAGCGGCGTTCGCGTGCGGCGCGGGGAAGGGGGGGCGCTGCCGGCGGATGCGTCGTTGTTTGAGATCGTGGCGGATTTCGAGAGGCGCATTATACTGGAGCGGCTGGAGCAGCATAATGGCAGCCAGACCGAGGCTGCGGCTGGTTTGCACGTGCCGCTGTCTACGCTGAATCAGAAGATTAAGAGGCTGGATATCAAGATTCCGAAGAAGTCGGAATAGGGCGCGGCGAGTTATCGTTCAATTGAACCGGAAAATGATAAACTGCGGGCATGTCGAAATGGTTCCTTGAACAGTGGCGCGATATCAAGGGCAATTTCAAGTGGGCCGTGGTCTGTTTGGCTGGAGGCGGTGGCGCATATGGCTTCTCGGCATTCAAACATGGATTCTTGCCTTGGCAGCACGTTGTCCTGGCCGTGTGCTTCAGTCTTACACTCGCTTGGGCGTTAATAGCCACATGGGTGGCAAATCACGCTACCCGGCGTCCGCTGCAATCGGGCCGCCAAAGCCCAGGGAATTCGCCCTGTACATCTCCGTAATGTCACAGGATACTTCGCGTCCTTACGTGGGACCACGAAATACCCAAAGCAATTATCGAGGCGTATAGGAAGCATCTTCGAGAGCAGGGTTTGCATCCCGAACGATTTATATTGCAAGCAAGGCAGGCTGCATCCGACTGGCGGGAGCTTCAAACCGAATACAGCAAGAACCTCGAAGTGCGCGAATACTCCTCGGTGGCAACAATGCAGGGCATCATCGTCAGAGGGAAATGGGCCATGGTTGAATTGATCCCTTATGCGACGGTGACGACCGACCGGCCGGCGCTGTTGCTTACGCCGGACACAGATCCGGAGGTGTTCGCCTTATTGGTCGATCGGTTCGAACAACTGTGGAAGAATTCCCAACCATTGATCTAAAGCCAGATTAATGGTAGTGGGCGAACCGGCCGGGTGGAAACGACGAGCCGGCCTCGCTACTGCCGCACCCTGCGTTTTGCCGAAAGTGCGGCCTGCATCGCCGCGCGCAAGGTGTCGTTGATGCGCGTCTGGTATCCCGCCCCTTGGCTCCTGTAGAACGCCAGCACGTCCTTATCCAGACGTATCGACACGATTTCCTTGATCGGCTTGTAGAACTTACCCCGCACCGCACGCGCGAACCATTCATCGGTCAATTCGGGGATGTCTGAGAAGTCGATATCTTCATCTTTGATCTCGGCGATCCGTTTCAGGTTCTCCTTCTGCCGGCGCGTTAACGGATCGCCAGGCTTGCGCTCATAACGGACGGTGGCCATGATAGTAAAGATTCCTTTCTCTGCGGTTCGCTTTTCGAGCTGAGACGATCCGAACGACATCTTCCTCAGTCCACGTATGGCAGACGAGCAGGAGTTCGTTCACCAGACCGATTGTCTGCCAACGGCCCTCGCCATTCACGAAGCGGTCCTGCTCGCTGCGATGGTTTGGGTCGTCGAACACCAGCGCTGCGACCGCGAAGTCCACGCCATGTTTGCGGCGGTTTAGGCGGTTCTTGGCTTCATCCCATTCGAAGCGCACTTGTACATACAATACCATAAATACACATGGCCAGCAGCCGCTCAATACGACGAACGCCTCCACTGGTCGAGTAAGGTCTAGCTCACGTCATTGATCGTTTGTAGGTTTTCGTGATCGTAGGAGTGGACCGCGACGCCAAGAAGCCGGTCGCTTGTTTCGCGTTTCCCATCCTGTATCTGTTCCGCCATAATGATACCGATGACGTGGACGGAATGAATCCGAAGCCAAAAAGGAAACATCATGCCTTCAGGCAGCAAGCCGCCCAGCTAAAAAGGCCGGATTCCGGATCATAATCGAATTTGTTTCATCGCGCGTACATGTGGCCTACGATTTCTTTTTCTTGGGAATTTTCGCTCCCGCCTCGCGCGCCTCGCTCAAGGCGATGGCCACGGCCTGCTTGCGGCTTGTCACTTTCTTACCGCTTCCGGACTTAAGCTTTCCTTCCTTATGCTCCTTCATAACTTTGAGGACTTTGCTTTTGCCTTTGGACGTCGATTTTGCAGCCATAAGTTCCTCCTTAATTAACGAGCCTGTGAGTAACACGCTTCCGAGCGTGCTTCAACAACTCCTCTTACGCTCCAGCATCCGCTGCCGAGCCTCCGGAGGCGATTCGGCTATCGGGACCCTGGCCGCGCAGTAAGCGCCTCGTTGGCGATCTTCTCCCTGGCGGAGGGTGTGCGATTGTGTGGTTCCGGATAGCGAACACTCTGCGTATCCTCCTTCACGTTATGCCTTGAAGTGCCAAAAAAAAACGGCAAGGCAGGGATCAAATGAAGCGCTCCCAGGACCGTTCCGCTAACGATCATAGCAATTTGGTTTCCTTATTGACGTAACGGGAATGATGGCGACCACTGTTTGTTTGCTGCCGCGCGGGCGAGCAATGAAAAGGGCCGCGAAGTGGGCCATGGCGTTGTAGTTGACGATGAGGAACTGAAGAAGATTGCGCCACCCACAGCGACGGCTATGGATATTCTGCAATTCGTGAGGAACGACGAAGTCGATCCGCTCTTCTTCAAGAACTCCTAGCGGCGAGACTCCCAAAGCCAAGTACACGGCCAAGGAACTGGAACTCGCCAAAAGCCTTGTCGGCCGCCTCACAGCGCCGTGCAAACCGCATGAGTTCGCGGATACGTACCGCGAGAATGTGGAGCGGCTGGTCGAGCAAAAGAGAAAAGGCCGGAAGATAACGACGGTGCGCCGGCTGCCTTCGCGCGAAAAGATTCGCGGCATGCGGCGCCGCGAAAGATAGCGGGACGGGACAGGTCTGCCTAACGGCAGAGTCAGGTTCAGCGGACAGGCCGAGAGGCCTGTCCTACCGTGCTAATTCAACAACCGGCCCTGCCGCATATAGGCGGGCGTATCGAGGTCGTCCGGATCGAAGGGCGGCTCCGGTTCTCCGTTTACCACAGCCTCAGGCTCCGGCTCGGGAGGCGCGGCCGCAACCACGGCGGGTTCGGACCAGATAATTTGAGGCTGCGGCGCCTTCGCCGGCTCTTCGGCGGCGGGCGCGTACTGCGGCTGGAAGCCGGTCGCGATCACTTCGCCGGCTCTTCGGCGGCGGGCGCGTACTGCGGCTGGAAGCCGGTCGCGATCACGGTGATCTTCACGGCATCGGCCATGGATTCGTTCATGGTCACGCCGAAGTTAATCTGCACATCGTCGCAATCGGCGGCTTCGCGGATGATGGAGCAGGCTTCGTTCACCTCGTGCAGCCCCAAGCGGCTGGAACCGGTAATGTTGATCAGCACGCCGCGCGCGCCGCTGATGCGCGAGTCTTCGAGCAGCGGCGAATTGATGGCTTGGCGTGCGGCGTCCACAGCGGCATTTTCGCCGCGCCCGGTGGCGGTGCCCATCATGGCATAGCCCATGCCGAGCATGGTGGCCTTCACGTCGGCGAAGTCGCGGTTGATGATGCCGGGCGTGTTGATGATGTCGCTGATGCCTTGCACAGCCTGGCGCAGCAGGTCGTCGGCCAGCTTGAAGGCTTCAAAGAAGCTGGTGCCGCGCGGGACCAGTTTCAGCAGCCGGTCGTTGGGGATGGCGATGACGGTGTCCACGGTGGAGGCGAGCTTGGTGAGGCCATGGTCGGCCAGGCGCATGCGGCGCGCGCCTTCGAAGGTGAACGGCTTGGTCACCACGGCGATAGTGAGCGCCTCCAGTTCTTTGGCCAGCGAGGCGATAACGGGCGCCGCTCCGGTGCCTGTGCCGCCGCCCAGTCCGGCGCTGACGAACACCATGTCCGCGCCTTGCAGCAACTCGACGATCTTATCGGTGTTCTCCAGGGCGGCCTGCCGCCCGATCTCGGCGTTGAATCCCGCACCGAGCCCGTTGGTGATTTTGGCGCCAAGCTGCAGCTTGCTGGGCACCTCGCAAGCGGCCAACGCCTGGGCGTCGGTATTCATGGCGCAAAACTCCACGCCGGGCATGCCTTCGCGGTACAGCCGCGCGACGGCGTTGCAGCCGCCGCCGCCCACGCCGATGACCTTGATGCGCGCGCCGCCGCTGGCTTCCTCTTGAATCTCGTATTTCAAATCGTCGTTATCGGAATCGATCAGGCCCATGAGTAGCCTCCTTTGAGAACTGGGAAAAAGAAGTCAGGAGACAGAAGTCAGAATTAGACTTTGCATTCTGGCTTCTGTCTCCTGACTCCTGACTTCTTCTTTTCATTTCAGAATTTTTCCTAGCAGCCCGTAGGACTGCTTTTGCATCTCGCGCTGCGACTTCAGTTTGGCCGAGTACATGGCCAGCCCTGCGGCCGTGGTCCAGGCCGGGTCGCAGAGGTCGTCGGGCCAATCCTGAATTCCTACCGGCAGGGCATTGCAAACCCGGCATTTCAGAACGTCTTCGGCGATTTCGCAGAGGCCTTCCAGACGGGCGCCGCCGCCGCATAGGAACATGCCGCCCATTAGCGCGCCTTCCATGCCTACGCGGGCCAATTCCCGCTGCACCATCTGGAACAGATCCAGGGCGCGGGATTCCAAAATACGATTCAGCGTGCGTCGCTGCACGTCGCGATCCTCGCGGGATGCTACTTCAAGGAAGGAATTTTCCGCCGTGACATCGGCCCTGGCACAACCGAATTCGTGCTTCAGGATGGCGGCGTCCTCGAAGCCGATGCACAGCCCACGCGCCACGTCGCGAGTGAAGTGGTCGCCGGAGATGGGCACGCTGGCAGCTAGCTGCAGCGCATCGCCGTAGTAGACCACCAACTCAGAGGATTGGGCGCCGATGTTCAGCACGGCCGCGCCTTCGCGGCGGTCCTCCGGCAGCAGCGCGGCGTAGCAGGCGGCTAGCGCTTCGCAGACAGTCTCCTCCACGGCCAGATGCGCCTGGTTCACCGCCGTGACCACACAGTCGTGCTCCCGTTGCGAGGCCATCACCAAGTGTACGTTGGCTTCAATCTGGCCGGCGATCATTTTGCGCGGATCGCGGTGCCCGGGATGGCCATCCACCATGAAGTCCTGCGGGAACATCTGCAGGACCATGGCGCCATCGGGCAGAACCACTCGCCGGGCACGCTCCACGGCCCGGTTGACGTCGCGCTGTTCGACAGTGCGCACCCGCCCCAGATCGTGAAGGCCGCGGCAGTTGGCCCCGCGCACGGTCGCGCCCATGCCTACCACGGCGGACTCGACCGATATCTGCGCGTTCTTCTCGGCCTCCCGCAAAGCCGCCAGCATGCATTCCGAGACGGCGGTTTGATCGGCGATTTGGCCTTTCAGCCAGCCTTGCGAGGGCGCCGATGCGTACCCTAGAAAACGCATGCAGTTATCTTCCAGGCGGCAGATGACGCACCGTGTCCAGGCGCTCCCGGCGTCCAGCCCGACGGCGTCGAATGTGTTCGGCGTACTCATTGTGGGTTCGGCTGCTCCTTCGCGGTGATGCGGTCGTCGAGGCGCAAATCGAACGCCGTGACGTTGGCCGCGTGCTTGCGAATCTCCGGATAGTGGAGCAGGAAATTCTGTAAGCGTTTCGCATAATTGCCGTCGCCGAGCTTGAGTTCGAGAGGGCGTCCCTCCACTTGGGCAACTACCGTGAGATCGTCGGGAGCGGTGGCGTTGATTTCGGAAATGTTTTGTCCGGCGGGCCCCAGGTCGTCCATGAGGATTTGCATGGCGCGGACGCGGATGCGGCGCTCGGCGTCGGTCTGGTCGTCGCTCAGCCCCGTCAATACTGGGAACGCGAATTGCGCGCGTAGCGGGGGATCCAGCAGCACGCCCTGCGCGTCGACCAACAGGAAACGGGCCGCTGAACCGGACGAGCCGTGCAGCGGCAGGCTGACGAAGGCCACCGGCTGCCGCTCGGTAATGCGTACCAGCAGGCGGTTCGGCCAGACGCGCGAGACGGTGGCGTCTTCCACCCAATCGACCGCCAGGAGACGGCGGCGGCGCTCGTCGAGCGGGATGGCGAAGATGCTGCGGCCATAGTCGATGGCGAACACGCGCAACACCTTGGCGCGGGAAGCATAGCTGACACCCTTGAGGGTGAGTGCGTTGCGGTCTTCGCTCGAGAGGATGAATTGGGGATCGGTAAGCGCGTAGCGATGCGCCTGGCGGGCAGCCATCGCGGTGGAGATGAAGATGGCGCACCAGGCGAGCATGCTGAGCCACAAGCGCCAGCGGAATGGGGGACGTGCCTTTTCGCGCGGCATCAGTTTTGCTCGCCCTCCTGCTGCGGCTGCTTCAGGCGGGCCAGCAACAGATCGCCTGCCTGCCAGACGTTGCCCGCGCCCAACGTCAGCACCAAATCGCCTTCCCGCGCCACTTGCAGCAATGCCTCGATGCCGCGTTCGATAGTGCCCACGTATTCCACGCCACGGTGTCCGAACTGCCGGATGCGTTCGGCGAGCGCCTGGGCGTTCACGCCTTCGATGGGGCGCTCTGAGGCGGCGTAGATATCCAGGATCAGCACCGTGTCGGCCTGATGGAATGCGCTCCCAAATTCGTCGAGCAGGTGGAACGTGCGCGTGTACCGGTGCGGCTGAAACAGCACGTGGATGCGCCGGAAGCCGCACAGGGCCGCGGCGGCGAGGGTGGCGCGGATCTCCGTAGGGTGATGTCCGTAGTCGTCGATTACGGTGATGCCGCGCTCTTGGCCGCGCGTCTGGAAACGGCGGTCCACGCCGCTGAAACTGGCCAAGGCTTCGCGAATCTTATCGGGGGCGACTCCCAATTCGAGCGCCACGGCTGCTGCCGCGGTGGCATTCAGGACGTTGTGCCGGCCGGGGATGCGCAAGTGAAAGCGGCCCAGTGCGGTCTGGCGATAGCGCAAATTGAAATCGCTGGCGAACGGGCCGCAGCAGATTTCGCCGGCTTCCAGATCGGCCTGGGTGCTGGCGCCGTAAGTGATGGTGCGGCGGCGGACGGACGGCAGGATGGTCTTCACGTTATCGTCGTCCACGCAGACGATGGCTGCGCCGTAAAACGGAACCTTATTCACAAACTCGATGAACGCGGCGCGGATTTCGTCGAGCGAGGCGTAGTGATCGAGGTGTTCGCGGTCGATATTGGTGACGATGGCCAGGATGGGAGCGAGCTTCAGGAAGGAGCCGTCGCTTTCGTCCGATTCCACCACCAGAAAATCGCTGTGGCCGACGCGCGCGTTGGAGCCGCCCATTGTGGCCACGCGGCCGCCCACCATGACGGTGGGGTCCAGGCCGGCGTGGTTCAGAATCGTGGCGGTGAGCGACGTGGTCGTGGTTTTGCCGTGGCTGCCGGCGATGGCGATGCCGTATTTCAGGCGCATCAGCTCGGCCAGCAGTTCGCCCCGCGGGATCACGGGAATTTGCAGACGGCGGGCCTCCTGCACCTCGGGGTTCTGTTCGTCGACGGCGGAACTGACCACCAGGGCGCGCGCTCCGGCGACATTGGATGCGGCGTGGCCTTCGTGGATGGCGGCGCCCATTAGGGACAGGCGTTCGGTGATGGCGGTGAGCTTCAGATCGGAGCCGCTGACGGTGTAGCCGAGATTCAGCAGCACTTCGGCGATGCCGCTCATGCCGATGCCGCCGATTCCGGTGAAGTGCAGGTGCTGCCGTCTAAAAAACATTATCTCCTCGTATTGTTTCGGCTTTTTGGGGCCGGTGTCAATGAAAATCTTAGTGGGGCGGACCTCCAGGTCTGCGCGGGACCTCCAGGCCCGGCTCGCCGTGCATGACACAGGTCTAAGCACCCGCCACCTCTTCCAGCACGTCCGCGGCGCGGCGGGCTGCTCCAGGATGCGCCAAACTGCGAGCGGCGGCTCCCATGCGGGCCAGCCCAGCGGGGTCGGCGGCCAGCCTGGCGACCGTTTCGAACAGCTTTTGTCCGGTCATGTCGCGATCTTCGATAAGGCGCGCCGCGCCCGCGCGTACCAGGGCTTCCGCATTGTGCAATTGGTGCTGATCGGCAGCGAATGGAAATGGCGAAAGAATCGATGGCTTGCCCGCGGCAGCGAGTTCGGCAACCGCGCCCGCGCCGGAGCGGCAGACGATCAGGTCGGCCTCGGCGAAGGCGGCGGGCATGTCGGTGATGAACGGCAGCACCGCGCCATCGATGCCGGATTCGGCGAAGGCTGCGCGCAATTCATCGCAGGCAGCGGGTCCGGTTTGATGGACGATGCGCACTGGCAACCCCGCCGCGCGGAACAGCCGCCAGCTTTGGCGCGCGGCTTGGTTCAGGGTGTGCGATCCCTGGCTGCCGCCGGTGATCAGCACGTTGAATGCCGCCTCGCGCGGCTTCGGCGGGATGGAGAAGAACTCCTCGCGCACTGGCAATCCGGTGAGTTCCGTACGTCCGGACGGAAAATAGCGGGCCGTCTCGGGGAAGCTGATCAAGGCGCGGCGCACGTACCTGGCGATGCGGCGATTGGTGAAACCCGGGAGGGCGTTGGGCTCCATCACGACTACGGGCACACGACGGACCAGCGCGGCAAGCACAGGCGGTCCTGCGACGTATCCGCCCATGCTGAAGACTGCCGATACGCTGCGGTCTCTCAGGATACGCCTGGCGTACAGGGTGCTGACCGGCAGTTGCATCAGGCTTGCGACGCGCTGCCGAAAGCCGACGCGTTTGAGCCCGCCGATTTGTATCAATTCCAAAGGGAAGCCCGCGCGCGGCACCAGAGTACTTTCGAGGCCGCGCGCGGTGCCGACGAAAAAAGCGGCGTGCCCGCGCTTTTTGAGTTCTTTGGCTACCGCTAGAGCCGGGATCACGTGACCTCCCGTACCTCCGCCGGCGAAGAGGAAGGCACCTGGAGGTCCGCCCCACATCACCCAGCGTGTTCTGAGACGTTCATCAAAATTCCTAGCGAAGCCAGCGTCGATAGCAGTGAACTGCCTCCCGAACTGATCATGGGCAGCGGGATGCCTTTTGTCGGCATCATGCCCAGCACCACGCTGATATTCATCAAGCCTTGCACCACCACTACCGTAGTGATGCCCAATGCCAGGTAACGGCCAAAATCGTCGGGCATGCGCAGGGCGGCGCGCAGGCCGCGCCAGAGAATCAGAACGAAGGCCAGCAGCAGGCCGGCAGACCCCACCAGTCCCAGTTCCTCGCTGACCACGGCGTAGATGAAATCGGTATGTGCTTCCGGCAAGTAGAGCAGTTTCTGCTTACCTTGCATGAGGCCGGCGCCCACTACTCCGCCCGTTCCCACCGCGATTTTGGATTGCTCCAACTGATAGCCGGTGTCGCGCGAGGTGAGCGATTGCTGCATGTATTTTTTCAGACGGCCGGCCGGATCGATGCGCGAGATCAGTTTGAAGTTGGGGTCGAGATATCCGGCGACGCGCGCCAACCGGTAGGGCTTCAGGGCGATGAATACCACTACGCCCACGAGCGCGCAGGCGGCCGCGATCGCACAGAAGCGCCAGCGCAAACCCGCTACGAAAAAGACCACGGTGGCGGTGACACCCAAGACCACAGCGGTGCCGAGGTCCGCCACCACCACCGCCAAAATCACCAGGCCGACGGCGAGCGCAGCTGGGTATAACGTGTAGCGGGTGTTGATGGCCTGCGCACGCCAGGCGACGAAATACGCCAGAAAGACGACCAGCGCGGGCTTGGCCAGCTCCGATGGCTGAAATCCGAGTGGACCCGCGCGCAGCCAGCGATGGTGCGCCGAATCCACGAAGAAGACCAAGCCGAGCAGCATCAGCACCAGCCCGATGGCAGCGAATGCAACCGTCGAATTTTGCAGCTTTTGGTAATGCGTGCGTTTGAGGAACATCATCAGCAGCAGGGACGGAACCAGCCATAGCCCTTGCCGCAAAACGAAGTGCCAGGACGATCCGAACTTCAGCTCGGCGATCACGGAGGACGCGCTATAGAGGATGACCACGCCGAACGCCGCCATGCCAATCGTGGTGCCAAAGAGGGTCCAATCGGTCTTGAGTCTTTGCGCCATATTAGTTTGTAAGCTCCAGTTGCTGGACAAGGCTTTTGAAAACCTGGCCGCGATGTTCGTAGCTGGTGAATTGGTCGAAGCTGGCGCAGGCCGGGGCCAGCAGCACCGTATCGCCGGACTGCGCATGGGCGTAGGCGAAACGCACGGCGTTCTGCAGGGTGCCGGCGTGCTCCAGCGGAACCGCGCCTTGAAGCTGTTCCGCGATCTTGGGGGCAGCCGCGCCGATCAGCAGTGCGGCGTGAGCTTTGGCTGCGAGCGGTGCGCGCAGGACGGTGTAGTCCAGGCCCTTATCCTTGCCGCCCAGGATCACCCAAAGGCCCCTTGGAAAGGCGTCAAGAGCTTTGAGGGTGGCATCCACGCTGGTGGCTTTGGAATCGTTGTAGAAGTCGATGCCGTTCAGGTTGCGCACAAATTCGAGGCGGTGCTCGACAGCTTTGAAGGTGTACACGGCGGCGGCGATGGATGCGAGCGACGCGCCCGCCAGCCGGGCAGCCACGGCGGCGGCCATGGTGTCTTCGATATTGTGGCGGCCGCGGATAGGGATATCGCGCGCATCCATCAGGAGTTCGCCATCGAACCAGAGCTTGTCGTCGGCCAGCCAGATACCCGGCGTGACCGCGCGCGCGCTGCTGAACCAGAGGGGCCGTCCAGCGGTGAGAGAAGCATAGGCGACGCAGGTGGGATCGTCGGCATTCAGAACGGCGAACGCGTCCGGTCGCTGCGTTTCGAACAGGCGGCCTTTGGCGGCGGCGTAGTTGGCGAAAGTGTGATGGCGGTCCAGGTGATTCTGGGTGACGTTCAGGGCTACAGCGATGTCGGCGTGAAATTCGGCGATGGTTTCAAGCTGGAAGCTGGATAACTCCAGCACATTCCACTGGTCGGGGCGGGAGCTGTCGATCATGGCGGTGACGGGCGTGCCGATGTTGCCGCCGACCTGAGCGGGGATGCCGGATTCGTGCAGGATGTGTCCTACGAGCGCGGTGGTGGTGGTTTTGCCGTTGGTGCCAGTGATGCCGATGGTGCGTCCGAGCAGGAAGGGCGCAGCTAATTCCACTTCTCCGATCACGCGCGTCCCCCTCGCCCGCGCCGCAAGCAGCGGCGGCAGATCCGCAGGCACGCCGGGAGAAGTGACGATCAACTCGCAATTCTCGAATGCCGCATCCGATTGTTGCGTAAAAGGAACTCCAAGAAGTTCCAACGCTGCCGCGGCCTCAGGCATTTGTGAGAGCGGCCTCACGTCGGTGGCGCGAACATCCGCACCTTGCTGTATGAGCAGTTGGATCGACGCTAGTCCGGACTTCTCCATCCCAACGACGAGCGCACGGGTGCGTGAGCTTATCTGCGATTGCGGGTCGCTTGATCCTGTTTCTGTTGGGCGGCTCTCCGCAGGTTGTGCAACGCCTGCTGGACCAGGTGGTCGCCGCGCTCGTCCATAGTCAGCTCCCTGGGCCGCTTGGTAGATATATTCAGGGATGTGGGCGCGCTGATCTCTACTTTCCCCACAGTCCTGTTTCTTGCGGCTGGGGGCCAGGGAGTGGGAGCTAGGGGGGGGTGTGTACATATCAATTTCTGGCAGCCTTGGCCCGAAGATCCCGATAGCTGCGAATCATGTCAGTCGCCATGTCTAGTCCCAGTCCCCAGTCCCCAGCCCTCTAACGCAGCTTCAGCGTGGTCAGCGCGAACAGCGCCAACACCAGCCCTGCAATCCAAAACCGCGCGATAATTTTGGATTCCGTCCAGCCCAGCGCTTCAAAATGATGATGCAGTGGGGCCATCTTGAAAATCCGCTTGCCGCGCATCTTGAAGCTGCCCACCTGCAGGATTACAGACAGCGTCTCCAGCACGAAGATACCGCCGATGAACAGCAGCAGAATCTCCTGCTTGATCAGGATGGTCACTATAGCCAGCGCCGCGCCCAGCCCGAGCGAGCCTACATCCCCCATGAAAATTTCCGCTGGATGCGCGTTGTACCAAAGAAAGCCCAGGCTGGCGCCGGTCATCGAGCCGCAAAAGATGGTCAGCTCCGAGGTGCGGGGGTTGCGCGCGATCTGCAGATACTCGGCCAGGGTGGCGTGGCCGCCGGCATAGGTCAGCACGGTCAACGCGCCCGAAGCGACCACCATCAGGCCGATCGCCAGGCCATCCAGGCCGTCAGTCAGGTTCACGCCATTCGACGACCCGACGATCACCACTGCCACGAAGAGGAAGAACGGCAACACACCCAGTGCATACGTCCAGTCGCTGGCCAGCAGCCCGGAAATCAGCAGCGTGGGCTTGAAGCGCTTCAAGAACGGAACGTTCATCACCGTGGAATAGCCGCCAAACGTGCGCATGTACATGAGCACAGCCGCCACTATAAAGGCCGCGCCCACCTGATACAGGATCTTGCGCCGCGCCGTCAGCCCCAGATTGCGGTGCTTGGCGACTTTCGAGTAGTCGTCGACAAAACCGATCGCGCCATAGGCCAGCAGCGTCAGAACCGCGATCCAAATATAGGAGTTGCGCAGATCCGCCCATAGCAGCGTGGGGATCACGATCGACACAATGATCAGCACGCCTCCCATGGTGGGCGTGCCCGCTTTCTTCTGGTGCGACTGAGGCCCGTCCTCGCGGATGTACTGGCCGATTTGGAACTGACGCAGTTTGCCGATGAGCCAGGGACCCAGCGCGATGCAAAGAAACAGCGCAGTCAGGCTGGCGAAGGCAGTCCGGGAGGTGACGTAGCGGAAGACCCGGAACCCCGAAACCAGCGGCGACAGCTTTTCGTAGAGTAGGAAGTACAGCATGGTTACGCCAGCACTCTCTCCATCGTCCGCTCGATTTGGACGCCGCGGGAGCCCTTGAACAGCATGGCGTCGCCCGGTTGGGCCAGTTGCCGAACGAATTCGCCGGCGGCGTTGCCGGAATGTTCAAAAAAATGCACGGAGTGTGGCGGCATACCCGCGCCCATGGCTTCTTCGGCTATGAAGCGGGCCGCGCCTTGAACGGCGACGAGTTCGTCAATGCCGCTTTCCGCCGCGTAACGCCCCACTTGCCGATGCAGGCATTCGGCGGCGTGCCCCAGTTCGAGCATCTCGCCCAGAACGGCGATACGGCGGCGCGCGGGGGTGGATCGCAAGACTTCCAGCATCGCGCGCACCGCCTCGGGATTTGAATTGTAGCTATCGTTCCAGATGGTGATGCCGTCGTGTTCCAGGCGCTCGCCGCGCATTTTGCCAATGGTGAACGTGGCCACGGCTTCGCGCAGGCGGCGTAAGGGAATCTCGAATATTCGTGCCACGGCAATTGCTGCGAGCAAGTTGAGGACGCCGTGGCGGCCCGCAAGGGTCGTTTGAAAATCGACGCCATCCACATGGAAACTGGCGCCTTCAGGCGTGAAAGCGATGTCCGTTGCGCGCACATCCGCGGCGTCCGAAAGGCCGAAGGCGATCGTGCGGCCTGCGTGGATTTCGCGGAAACGCAGCACGCGCGAATCGTCGGCATTCAGCACGGCGATGCCGGTTTGCGAGTCGAGCGCTTCGATAAGTTCGCGCTTGGCAAGCGCTACGCCGTCGATCGAATCGAAGGCTTCCACGTGCGCGTACCCCA
The DNA here is from genome assembly GCA_049516155.1 of Bryobacteraceae bacterium. Classification (GTDB taxonomy): domain Bacteria; phylum Acidobacteriota; class Terriglobia; order Bryobacterales; family Bryobacteraceae; genus Bog-159. Next base: position 19,885 of record JBEKTJ010000115.1, on the reverse strand, counting down.
CATTGGTGACTACACCGATATCGGGCTTGGCGATGGCTGCCAACTCGCGGATTTCGCCTGCGTGGTTCATGCCCATTTCGAGGACGCCTACGCGCGATTCGTCCGGCAGGCGCAGGATGGAGAGCGGCACGCCGACGTGATTGTTCAAGTTGCCCACGGTTTTACCAACTGGCAATTCGACGGCCAGCAGGTGGGCTATGGCGTCCTTGGCCGTGGTTTTGCCGGCGCTGCCGGTTACGCCCACAATGCGGCCGGCCCAGTGTTGGCGCGCCCAGGCGGCTAGGTTTTGCAGGGCGGCTAGTGTGTCTGGAACCACCAGGACGTTGGCTCCGGGGACTGGGTGCTCTACGACAGCTGCCGCTGCTCCTTTTTCGAGGGCAAGCGTCACATAGGCGTGACCGTCGTGATTTGGGCCTCGCAGGGCGAAGAAGAGGTCGCCGGGAGAGAGGGTGCGGGTGTCCACGGACCAGCCGGTGACGAGCGGGTCCTGGAGGACCCGGGCAGGTCTGGAGACCCGCCCCACTACGCTCAACGGAAAGATCATTTCGGCTCCCGGTGGTAACCGAATCCTCGCAGCACTCCACGGGCCACCTCGCGATCGTCGAACGCGATGGTCTTGTCCTTCAGCACCTGATAAGTTTCGTGCCCCTTTCCGGCTAGAATTACGATGTCGCCGGGGCGGGCTTCCTTGATGGCGCGGGCGATGGCAGTGGCGCGGTCCGGCTCGACCAAGTGGGGCACGTCGGTCCGCCGGATGCCCACCAGCGCATCGTTCATGATGGCCAGCGGATCTTCCGAGCGCGGATTGTCGCTGGTCAGCACCACGAAATCGCTATTTTGCGCCGCCGCCTGCCCCATCAGCGGACGCTTGGCGCGGTCCCGATCGCCGCCGCATCCGAACAAAGTAATGATACGTTTGGGATCCAGGCCGCGCGCCACCGCGATGGTGTTCTTCAACGCATCGTCGGTATGTGCATAGTCTACAACCACGCCGAAGGGCTGGCCCTCGTCGATGCGCTCGAAGCGCCCCGGCACGGCGCGGCATTGCGCGATTCCCGCCGCTATTGTTTCTGGTGGGAAACCGTAACTCAGTCCGGCGCTGCAGGCGGCCAGGATGTTGTACACATTGATCTTGCCCAGCAGCGGCGATTCCACCATGAAGCGCAACCTGCGGCTCTGCACTTCGAAGCGGAGACCTTGCAGGTTGGAAGAAATGTGCCGCGCGCGCACGGTGGCGCTTTGGCCGAGGCCGAACCATAACGTTTCGCTCTGGCGCGAGATCTGCACGCGGCGGCACCATTCGTCGTCGCGATTCAGCACCGCCCACGCAGGCGGCGCTGCGCCGGCGCCGGAGAATAGCAGTTGTTTGGCGGCGAAATAATCGTCCATCGTCTGGTGGAAGTCCAGGTGGTCGCGAGTCAGGTTGGTGAAGATGGCAGTGTGGAAATTCAGGCCGTAAACGCGGCCCAGCGCCAGCGCGTGCGACGATACTTCCATTGTCGCGTACGAGCCGCCCGCCTCCTCCAACTCCGCGAAGAGGCGGTGCAAGTCGAGCGATTCCGGCGTAGTGTTAATAGCCGGCAGGACGCGTCCGGCCAGGTGGTACTCGATGGTGCCGATCAGCGCGGTGGTTTTGCCGGCGGCGCGCAAAATGGCATCGATCAAATAGGATGTGGTGGTTTTGCCGTTGGTGCCGGTGATGCCGGTGAGGGCGATACGCTCGTCCGGATGGCGATAGAAATTGCGAGCTGCCAGCGCCAGCGCGTGGCGGCCGTGTGCGACTTCAATCCACGGCGCGGGAAAGGCGTCCGGGGCGGCGGACTCGCTGGCTACCGCCACGGCGCCGCGCTCGACCGCATCGCGCGCAAACTGGCGGCCATCGGCGCGGCTGCCGGGAAATGCAAAGAATAGGAAGCCGGGTTGCACGCGGCGCGAGTCGTAATCGAGGCCCTGCACGTCCAGTTGGGAAAGATGCGGCGAGAGTGGCGCGTTCAGCGGAACTCCCGACAGTATCTCGCCCAGGGTCATCTGGCAAGATCGACTCGAATCCTTTCCCCGCCACGCAGTAGGGCGCCGGGCGGCGGGTCCTGCGTGCGGACGATGCCGGTGCCCGCCATCACCACCGGCAAGCCTTGCGCTTGCGCCAGTGCTGCCGCGCTCCGCATTGACAATCCGATGAAGTTCGGCGCCGTCGGCCCGGTTGCGCCAGCCGGGGTTTGGGGCATGGGGCCGGAGGCTGGCGGTTGTGTTTCCGCCTCCGCGACCTCTTCCAAAGCCGGCGGATCTACGGGTCCCTCGACAGTCGGCGGGGCATCCTCGGCCACATTGGTTTCCCGCTCCTCCGGCGCGGTGTCCGGCAAGTCCTTCGGCACATCCAAGACCCGTAGCGCCTCGGTCATCACGGCGCGAAACACCGGACCGGCCACTGGGCCGCCATAACCGGCCGAGCCGCCTTGCGTTCGGTTCACCGTTACTACCACTACCAATGCCGGATTCGTGACGGGCGCGAAACCCATGAAGGAAGCGTTGTAGCTATGCGTATAGCGCTTCGCCGCGTAGTCGTAAATCTGGGCGGAGCCGGTCTTGCCGGCACTCGAATAACCCTGCAGATTGGCATACTTGTGTCCCGTGCCGAAGAGCACCACGCCCTCCATCATCTGACGCATGGTAATGGCGGTTTCGGGCCGCAGAATGCGGTGCGGCGGAACTACCGGCACGGCAGCCGCGCCTTGCTTCAATATCAAACGCGGCGCCACCAGCAGACCGCCGTTGGCCACCACTGAACAGGCCTGCGCAAGCTGTACGGTAGTCACACCCACTTCGTGACCCATGGACACCGACATCAGTGAAGTGGTCCGCCATTTTGAAAGTTTGCGCACGATCCCGGGAGACTCCGCCGGCAGCGGCACGCCCGTGCGCGAACCCATGCCGAAACGCCGGACATATTCATAGAGCTTGCTGGAACCTACTTTCAGCCCCACCTGGATCGCGCCGATGTTGCTGGATTTGGCCAGCACCATCTCCATGGGCATTATGCCGTAGCCGTGGTGCGCCTCGTGCACCGTGCGGCCCGCCATGGTGAAACTGCCGTTGTAGCAGTTGATCATGCTGGATGGCTTCAAGTCGGTGGTCTCGAGCGCCGCCGACAGCGTGATCACCTTAAAGACAGAGCCGGGCTCGAAGGGCACCGAAACGGCGTGATTGAAGCGCGCCGTAGGGTCTTCGCCACGCCCCGGCGGCTGGTTCGGATCGAACGGCGGATAACTGGCGATGGCCAGAATATCGCCATGATAAGGGTCCATGACCACCACGCTGCCGCTCTCGGCGTGCGCTTCCTTCACCGCGCGCGCGATGGCGTCCTGGGCCGGCAACTGGATGCGCTCGTCGATCGAGAGCGTCACGTCGGCGCCGGGCCGCGGTTCAGCTTCCATTTGAGAATCGATACCGCGCCCTTTTGCGTCGGTCAGTACGCGGACGCTGCCCGGCAAGCCGCGCAAGTTGGATTCCAGGCTCTTCTCCAGGCCCCACTGGCCAGTCTCTTCGCTATCGACGGCGCCGATGACGTGCGCGGCCAGCGTGTTCCGCGGATAGTTGCGGCGGCTTTCCTGAGCGAACCGAATCCAGTCCAGGTGCAGGCTAAGCAGCCGTTCGTACTGATCCGGCTCGATGGTGCGCGCCACCCACATGAAGCCTTTCTGGTTGGTGGCGTACCACCGCATGCGGCCATAGAGCGAGGCCCGATCAATGCGGAGAACGCCCGACAAAATGTCGGAAGCCATCTCCAAATCCGGAGCCTGTAGAGGATCGATGTAGACGGAATCCCGCTTCACGCTGCCGGCCAACAACTGACCGGAGCGATCGAAGATGGAGCCGCGGGGCGCGCTGACCTCCACCGTCTCTTCCTGTTGCCTGCGGGCCGCGCGCACGTAATCTGCGTGGCGCACAACCTGCAGCCGGAACAACTGCATCAGGATCAGAGATGCCCATAGCAGAATGGCGCCGCCGAACCACAGCAGACGTTGGCCGGCTCTATTTCTGGCGACTGATTCCATAACGTCCAACCTTGTGCGATTTGAGATCAGTGCCGGTTCAGGGCCAGCTTACTATCGCTCTTGGGATCCAGATGTACGATCTGTCCGGGCGTAGGAGCGCTCAGTTCGCGCCGCTTGGCGAGGGCTTCGAGGTTCTCTTGCCGCGAGAGCCGCGCCTCCACGATATCCAGATCGCGCTGTTCGTCGAGCAAATGGCGTTGTTCCGTCTTCAGGGCCTCCAACTGGTAGCCCGCGAAAACATTAGCGACCCTGGGCGTTAACAGGCCCATGAATAAAACAGCCATGGCGCACGCCGTGCCGATCATAGACCATTCGCCGTGGGCCGTGGACTGGGCCTCGCGGACTATGCGGCTGTTATCGATGGGTTTCGAGTAGAGGAAAATATCCTCGTTCGGCAGCGCCCGCAAGCAATAGCGGGCAGCCGGAAGGGCGAATTCGGATTGCGCTGCGCCGCTTGTGGCGGCAGGCGCGGCCAGGGGTCTGCGAAAAAACATTGCCAGCGTTGCCATTGAGTCGTTACCTCGCTATCTCATCTACTTCATCTCGAGCGCGCGCAGCTTGGCGCTGCGCGACGCCGGATTCAAACCCGTTTCCGCGTCCGTGGGCGTGAGCGGATGCTTGGTCAGAATGGTGGCGCGTCCTTCCTGCGCCAGGCTGCGGAACCGCAGCTTCACTTTGCGGTCTTCGAGCGACATGAAAGAGATCACCACCATGCGGCCGCCGCTCGCCAGCAACCCCGGTCCTATTTCGAGCAATTGGTCGAGTTCTCCTTGCTCGTCGTTTACAAACATGCGTAAGGCCATAAAGGTTCGGGTCGCGGGATGCAGACGATTCGTTCGAGGCACGGCCTGCTCCACTACACCGGCCAGATGTAGCGTGCTCCGTATAGGCCGTGCTCGAACGATTGCTCTGGCTATCTTCCGCGCCCTCCTTTCTTCGCCTAGCTGATAGATCAGGTCGGCGATCGCCTTTTCGGCGTACTGATTGACCAGGTCCGCCGCCGTAATGCCCGTGGATCGATCCATGCGCATATCCAGTGGCCCCTCGGCCATAAATGAAAATCCCCTGTCCGGCTCGGTCAGTTGATACCGGCTCACACCCAAATCGGCCAGCAGCCCCTGCACGTGCTCCGCTCCGCATGCCGGCAACGCCGCGGCAAGCTGGGAGAAATCCCCCTGGTGAAAACAAATCCGATCCGCCCATGCGGCCGTATTGTGCCGCGCCATTTCGAGCGATTCCGCATCGCGGTCGTTGGCAATCACTCTGCCGGTAGTCAAGCGCCGCGCGATCTCCGCCGTATGACCGCCCAACCCAGCGGTGGCCTCCAGATACGTGCCCGTGGGCCGCACCGCCAACCAGTCGATCGCTTCCGCCGCCATTACGGCAAAATGCATAAGCCATTTACTTGAATCCAGCCCGTTCCAGAATTTCCAGATCGTCCTCAACCGACTGCGCGGCTTCCGACCGGCGCTGTTGGAACATCTCTTCGCTCATTACCTGGATGGCTCCATTAACCACCAGCACTCGGACCGGCCGATTCTCGATGTTCAGGTCACGGCGCAGGTCGGTGGAGAACTGCACCCGCCCCTGCGCATCCATTTCGGCTTCCGTCCCCAGATCCTGGGTGGTAAACCACACCCGCTGTAAGGCCTTGGGATTTTCCCGGAAGTTGCCGAGCAATTTCTCGTTGGCCCGCCAGATCTCGATCGGGTATACTGTGGCCATGCGGCGATCCTTGCTGGTGACGAACAGTTTTTTCTCGGGTAGTCCCGCCAGGTACTTCTGGAACTCGACGGGTAGCTTGAGGCGGCCCTTTTCGTCCAGGCGGGCAGGGTACATGCCACGGGGTGGTTCCACCGGTACCGCGCCTTGAGGTGTCTCGTCAGCCACTTCTAATCTACTTTCTGGCCATTTTTAGACCACAACAAATTGTGGCACGAACCCTTTGTCCATTGCAAGAGAAATCTTTAAGAAAGTATTGATTGGACTTGGGTTAGTGAGCTACTAGACGATCCACCGGCACCCTGGCGTACCCCAATATCTTGATTTTTGGGCGAAGACATGGCGAAACCCAGAGGCCCGTCCGCATTTCAGCTTAGGTCCCATTTTTCGGCCCCGGAGTACTGGCAACCGAGGGCGTTAGTAAACCTTCCCTATCCAAAGACAGAATTGAGGTGACAGCGCCATCAATGCTAAATCTGAATACCGTAAGGAGTCAGCGAGGGGCGCACCAACTATGGCGAAACGGAAGAAGCAAGACGAGCATCTGGATCGGCGTACCAAGCGCCGTTTCAACATCGAACAAGGTCTGCGATATAAGCTACTCTACGGAAGCCGCGTGGCCGAAGCCGGAAACGGACGAACGGTAAACATCAGCAGCAGCGGCGTCTGGTTCACGACGGAAGGGGTTTTGAGCGCGGGACTGCCGGTGGAGTTGTCGATGGCATGGCCTGCCCGGCTGAACGACGTTTGTCCAATGAAACTGATGATCTACGGATGCGTAGTGCGCAGCGACCACGACGGTGCGGCCCTGGCCATCGAACGCTACGAATTCCGCACGCAAGGCACGGCCCCCGTACCCTTGTACGAAGAGACCGGCATCCGGTTGCCCAGTTAGCGCGCCGGCTGGGCGGGCACATCACAATCCGTTTCAGTCGCGGCTGAGAAAAAGACCGCGCGTGTTCCACCCTTCTTCGTAGTGCAGGCATACGATGTAACGCTGAAGTTGCTATTGCAAGGTGCGGCCTCTTTAACCATGCGCACGTTGACGGGTACGACGGTCGCTAAGTGGTTGGATGTCGAACTCCCAAAAGTGCAGAACCTGCGATTGGACCTTCTTGGCGAGACTGTCGACGGCGGCCTGGTCCACCTGGAGTTGCAAAGCAGTAATGATGCGGCAATGCCTCTCCGGATGGTCGAATACTGTCTCGGCGTGTACCGGCTGTTCGGACGATTCCCGCTGCAGATTTTGCTCTACGTAGGGGAATCGCCAATGCGCATGGAGAAGGAACTGCGCGGTCCGGGCCTGTTGTTCGAGTACCGCCTGATCGACATTCGCACGCTGAATGGCGACCGTCTGCTCGAAAGCGAGGATGTGGGCGATAATGTAATTGCGATCCTGGCGCAATCGCGCGATCATGAAGGCGCGGTACGCAGGATTGTGGAGCGGATTGCGGGTCTGGCGGCGGCGAAACGAGAGACCGCCTTGGCGCAGTTGACGATCCTGGCCGGATTGCGGCACTTATCGAACGCGGTGGAGCAGGAGGCACGGAAAATGCCGATCGATCTTGATATTCGGGAACACGAGATCTTGGGACCTATTATCATAGAGGCCGAACAGAAAGGGCGCGAGAAGGGCCGCCAAGAAGGGCGCCAAGAAGGCGAACTCGCGATCCTACGCCGGCAAATTGAGGTGCGCTTTGGCGCCCTGCCGGGCTGGGCCCGCGAAAAACTGGCGGCATGGCCGCCGACACAGCTTGAAAGTCTCAGTGAGCGCGTGCTGGATGCCCGGACCCTGGATGAGTTACTCGGCTAGTTTGCCGCAGACGCGCGACGCACACTCACGCGCGCTTCAGGCGCAAACTGTTGGCCACTACCGTTACGCTGGATAGCGCCATGGCCGCCGACGCCAGCATCGGCGACAGGAGCCAGCCCGTGAAGGATACAACAGACCTGCCGCGATGGGAATGCCGATGGTATTGTAGGCGAATGCCCAGAATAGGTTTTGCCGGATCACCCGCATGGTTCGCCGCGCCAGGTCCAGCGCGTCGGCCACGCCGTTCAGGTCGCCGCGCATTAGCGTGATGGAAGCGGCCGCCTTGGCGATGTCGGTTCCGGTTCCGATTGGCGATACCTACATCGGCCTGGGCCAGCGCGGGCGCGTCGTTGATACCGTCACCCACCATGGCTACCCGCTTTCCGGCGGCTTGCAGCTTCCGCACTTCGGCGACTTTGGCGTCCGGGAGTACTCCGGCAAGAACCCGTTGAATGCCAACCTGGCGCGCGACGCTGTCGGCGGTGCGCCGATTGTCGCCAGTAATCATGCAGACCTGGATGCCCATCCGCTCCAAACGGCGAACAGCGGCTTGCGCTTCGGGTTTTACTGTGTCGGCGATGCCGATGGCGCCTACGGGCAGGCCATCCACGGAAACCGCCACTGCGGTCTTCCCTTGTCCGGCGAGCCGCTCCGTTTCGGGCGAAAGGGATTCCATAAGAGTGCCGACGGCCACGTGGCCATCTACGCGGGCTTCGACGCCGGACCCTGCAAGCGCGCGGAAGCCCACGGGATCCGCCAGCGCGATAGCCAACGACTCGGCATGCTCGACGATGGCCCGTCCCAGGGGATGCTCGGAATAGCGCTCCGCAGATGCTGCCGCACGCAAGACTTCAACCCGTGAATGTCCGTTCAGTGGGATGACATCGGTGACATCGGCCGGCCGGACGTGATGGTGCCGGTCTTATCCAGGATGACAATGTCGATGCGGTACGCGGCCTCCAGCGCCTCACCGCCCTTGATCAGGATGCCGCGTTCGGCGCCGCGGCCGGTGCCCACCATGATCGCGGTAGGCGTAGCCAATCCCAGGGCGCAGGGGCACGCGATATTTGGTACGGCGACAAAATTCACCAGCGCGAACGACAGAGGCGCAAACGCCAGCCATACTAGGAAAGTTACCGCGGCGATGGCCAGCACGCCCACCGTGAAGTAGCCGCTAACCACATTCGCTAACCGTGCCACGGGCGCGCGCGAGCCTTGCGGCTGCCGCACCAGGTCGATCATCTGCTGCAACGCCGTGGCGCGGCCCACCTTCCGCGCTTCAAACCGCAGCCTTCCCGCACGATTGATGGCGCCGCCATAAACCGCGTCGCCGGGCTTCTTATCCACCGGCATGCTTTCGCCCGTGAGCATGGATTCGTCGACGGCCGAGCCGCCGTCACGGACCGCGCCATCCACGGGAATCTTCTCGCCAGGGCGCACTACCACCAAATCTCCGACGCGCACCTGCTCGATCGGGATATCTTTCTCGACGCCTTCGCGCACCACCCGCGCCGTTTTCGGCTGCAACTCGCGCATATGGCGGATAGCCTCCGAAGCTTTGCCTCAGGCACGCGCCTCCAGCACCCGGCCGAGCAGAATCAAGGTGACGATTACGGCGGCGGCTTCGTAATACAACTGGCGTCCGCCGCGTACCGTCACTGCCAGTGAATAGAGGAATGCGGCGCCGGTTCCCAGCGCGATCAGCGTGTTCATGTTGGCCGAACGATGCCGCAGCGCAGTCCACGCATCCTTGTAGAACGGCGCGCCCGCAGCACTACCACGGGTACGGCAAATGCCGCCGCCAGCCAGAGCCGTCCCTGCAGCTCGGCATATTCGCGCTGGCGCGTCCGTTCTTCGACATCCCCGGCACGCTCATCGTCAACCGGTTGCGGCACGCCATAGCCCAACTGTTCGATGGCATCCACCAGATTTCGCACGGCCGCGCGCGCTGGATCGAATCCCACCGTCGCGGTAGAAGTAGCGAAGTTTACATGCGCGCTGGTGACGCCGGCCGTGGCAGCAAGCCGGGTCTCGATGCTGCGCGCGCAGGCGGCGCAGGACATCCCCGAAACGGGCAAGTCCACGCGCACTTCGGTCGCGGCGCTCATTTCGACCTCATGGCCGCACCGGTATAGCCGAGATGCGCGCACGCTATTGCCGCGCGTCATACCGCTCACCGGAATTCGGAGTTTGGACGTCCATGTATATCGAACCCAAATTATCGACTCATATCTAGTGATGCGCCGGAACCGCGGAAGGTGGCACGCGCACTGCTCGGACCGGGAACATGCCTGTGCACAAGGATGTTTCCAACACGCCGGACGCTTCCCGCTCCAGCGTAATCCCGAGCCCACTGGCCATCGTGCCAACGATGCCTGAAAACTGGTCTGTCTCGAACATGGTTTGAAACGGCACCCGCGCGCGGCTGCAGGTACGCAGAGCGTCGTCACGGAAGGAGTGCCCTTCCTTAAGCAACAAAATCTTCCCCGGCGCGCAACTCGGACAATTTCACATACGGCTGCGCCTGCGGGCGGTGCAGCTTTCCGGCCTGCAAGCGACTCCACCAGGGGCCGCCAGGAAGTACGGCGTGGCGGTGGGAATGCATCCCACCGAGAGGTTCCAGGCGACGCCGCGCCGCACAGACTCGAGCGTGCCGCGGTCCTCCTTTTACCTCCCACAGAATTGCCTGCGCTTGCGGTAATAGCTTGCGCCCGTACTCGTCGAACAGCTTGGCGCCCCGCGTCAGTTCCAGCCTTAGAATCTGTTGGGACAGCGAGGGCTCCGCCACGCCCTCCTCCAGTGCGGCGCGCGTGAAACTATCCGTCCGCGCCACCGCGCAAGAATACCGAAGTTGGCGCAGCTCCATAGGATCTACCAGGGCTAGGCCATGGGCTAGGGCCGCACGCAAGCGGCAACCGCGCGCCCAGTTTAGATGAAGAGTCCCGGCTGCACGCTGAATAGCTTGGCCAGTTTCCGGGACTGGTCAGCGCTTATCTTTCGCTTGCCATTCATGGCTTCATTCACATGGCTCCCCTGGCCGAATACCGGGATCAGATCGGCCGTCGTCTTCTCCGAGTGGCGTGGACTCCTCGGGTGGCAGAGAGTGGCGGCGGTCGTAGTCTTCTATCAGCACTCCAAGCAGGTCCATCAATTTGTCCTCTGCCACGGTCCGGCGCCTGCTGAGCAGATCCCCGAAGCGCGAACGGATCAAATCGTATTCTTCCTCGTTTTGGACGCGCGCGGGCATCGTCTCGGCAAGATGTTGTTCGTAGGCTACGGTCGGCATCGCAGATTCTCCCGGTTGTATTCTTCGTGGGTCAACACTTTCTCGATAAGGAGAGCTTGCTTCTCAAAGTTCACGACGGCTATCACACGGTATTTGTTCCCGCCGATGTCGAAAACGCCTTACCGGTCTTTCGGCCAATGTCCGTCGCGGGGAAAGTCTGCCTAAGAGCCGGGAAGTGCGGCCAGTCGGCCCCGCGCGCTATTTCCAGAAATCGTTGGAAGGGTTTGCGAGCCGCAGCGTGCCTGTCGGCGAACCTGGCAAGCACCGCTTCGCCGTAAACCTTCATGGGCCAACGTTCCCATATCTGAGAGCGAATGTCGAGGTGGAAGCAATAGGCAGGAAGCCCTACCCGCTCATGGAGTTCAAGAACTCCGCGTTGCTGCGGGTTTTTCCCAGTTTGTCTAGGAGAAGCTCCATGTTCTCCACCGGGGAGAGCTGGTTCAATACCTTGCGCAGGATCCAGACCCGGTTGAGTTCTTCCTTGGGCAGCAGCAGTTCTTCTTTGCGCGTGCCACTCTTGTTGATGTCGATGGCCGGGAAGACGCGCTTATCCACCAGCTTGCGCTCCAGGTGGATTTCCATGTTGCCGGTGCCCTTGAACTCTTCGAAGATCACGTCGTCCATGCGGCTGCCGGTATCGATCAGCGAAGTGGCGATGATGGTGAGCGAACCGCCCTCCTCGATGTTGCGGGCCGCGCCGAAGAAGCGCTTGGGACGCTGCAGGGCGTTGGAATCCACGCCTCCGGAGAGCACCTTGCCGGAGGGCGGCACGATGGTGTTATAGGCGCGCGCCAGACGGGTGATGGAATCGAGCAGGATCACCACATCCTTCTTGTGCTCCACCAGGCGCTTGGCTTTTTCGATCACCATTTCGGCCACTTGCACGTGGCGCGTGGCCGGCTCGTCGAAAGTGGAACTGATCACTTCGCCGCGCACCGACCGCTGCATGTCGGTGACTTCCTCGGGCCGCTCGTCAATCAGCAGCACGATGAGGGTGACCTCGGGATGGTTGGTGGTGACGGAGTTGGCAATGCTTTGCAGCAGCATCGTTTTGCCGGTGCGCGGCGGCGACACGATCAACCCGCGCTGTCCCTTGCCGATGGGTGTAAGCAGATCCATGACGCGGCCGGAGAAGTTGTCGCGCGCGGTTTCGAGCTTGATGCGCTCGTTGGGATAAAGCGGCGTCAGATTGTCGAAGAAGATCTTGTTGCGGGCTTCCTCGGGCGGCTCGAAGTTGATGGCATCGACTTTGATGAGCGCGAAGTAGCGTTCGCCTTCCTTGGGCGGGCGGATCTGGCCGGAGATGGTGTCGCCGGTGCGCAGATCGAAGCGCCGGATCTGCGAGGGCGACACATACACGTCGTCGGGGCCGGGCAGATAGTTGTATTCGGGCGCGCGCAGGAAGCCGAAGCCGTCGGGCAGGCATTCGAGGACACCTTCGGAGAAAATCAGGCCGCTCTTTTCGGCCTGCGTTTGCAGGATCTTGAAAATCAACTCCTGCTTGCGCAGCCCGGCGGCGCCGGCCACGTTCATATCCTTGGCCACCTGGTTGAGCCTTTGGATGCTCATGTCCTTCAATTCCACGAGGTCCAAAGTGGGGGAGCCGTTCTTGGCCTGGGCGGGCGGCTTGTTGCGGCGATGCCCTCCGTGCTGATGGCCTCCCAAGGAAGCTTGCTCGGGCCGGTCGCTGGTGGCTTGCGACCGGGGCTCTTGGGCTGGAGCGCCATCCTGATGCGGGGCGTTATCGCGGGCGGGTCCGGAAGTATCGCGGGCCGGCCCATTTTCGCGGGCAGACCGTTCGAGCGGGCGCTCGGACGGTTTGTCCTGTGCTTCTTCTTGCGGTGTGGTGGTATTTACCGCGTCTGGAGTGTTTTCGTTATCACTTGCCAAATTTCCCTCACTCCCCGGCCCGTGGAGGCCGAGAACGGCAGCGGTTCGACGTTTTCCTTGCGGATTGACGCGAGACCCCGCCATTGTTCCGATTGATTCAACTTATCTGTCTTTGTGGCGATCACCTGATACCGCCGGTTGTGAAGCTCGAGCCATTGCTTGAGTTGCAAATCGCGATCCATCCAGCCCCTGCGGGCATCCAGGATCAGAAGAGAAAGATCCAAACTCTGTCTGGACAACAGGTAGCTCTCAATCAAGCCCTGCCATTGCCCGGCAAGCTCTTTGGAAACCTTTGTGTAGCCATAACCGGGGAGATCGACGAAATACAGCGACCCTTTGATTCGGTAAAAATTGAGCGTTTGCGTGCGACCCGGAGTGCTACTGGTGAAAGCCAGCCCTTTGCGCCCACCTTTGTACCCAAGCAGGGCGTTAATCAGGCTGGACTTCCCTACGTTACTTCTCCCCAAAAAGGCGATTTCGGGCAAACCGTCAGAGGGGAACTGTTCCGGCTTGGCCGAAGATGTAACAAAAATGCTGTCAATTACCAAATCTCACCGGCGGCAGACCACACAAAACGATGGTCTGCCCCACTGTGTAACAATTAATGCGCGACAACTTCTTCCGGCAGGGCGGCGACTTCCACACCCGGCGTAGGCGGCATGGGCAACGCCACAATCTCCCGCTCCAATGCGATCTTAAGAACCTCGTCCATCGACTCGACGAAATGGATCTTCATCTCGTTGCGAATATTTTCCGGGATCTCCGGCAGGTCCTTCTTATTATCCAGCGGTACGATGGCTTCGTTGATGCCGTGGCGGTGCGCCGCCAGCAATTTTTCCTTCAACCCTCCGATGCCCAGCACCTTACCGCGCAGTGTGATTTCGCCCGTCATGGCCACATCGCCCCGCACTGGAATCCTGGTCAGTGCGCTGCAAATGGTGGTGGCCATGGTGATACCGGCCGAGGGTCCATCCTTGGGGATGGCGCCTTCGGGGATGTGTACGTGCACATCCAGGTTCCGGTAAAAATCCCGAGGAAGCCCGAACTGGTGGGCCCTGGAGCGGATGTAGCTCATGGCCGCCTGCGCCGACTCTTGCATCACCTCGCCCAGCTTACCGGTAATGGTCAGCTTCCCCTTCCCTTCCATCAGGGTGGCCTCCGTAGTCAGGATCTGGCCGCCGACTTCGGTCCAGGCCAAACCCACCGCAGCCCCGATCTCGTTCTTCTTTTCCGCCACCAGATCCCGGAACCGGTGCGGCCCCAGCAGATCCGGCAGGTTGGCGCCGCTGATTACGATCTTTTCGGCGCGCTTCTCCTTGGCGCTTTGCGCGTTGACCACTTTGCGCGCCATTTTCCGGCAAACGTTGCCGATTTCCCGCTCCAGGTTCCGGACGCCGGCTTCGCGCGAGTAGTATTGAATCAGCCCCTGGAGCCCTTCGTCTGAAAACTCGATATCGTCACCCGACAATCCGGTCTGCTCCATCTGTTTGCGGACCAGGAACCGCTTAGCGATCTCCAGCTTCTCATACTCAGTGTAGCCGGATAGCCGGATGACCTCCATCCGGTCCTGCAAGGCGGGCGGAATCGTGTGCAGAACGTTGGCCGTCGCGATGAAGAAGACCTGACTGAGATCATACTCCACATCGAGATAGTGGTCAACAAACATAAAATTCTGCTCCGGATCCAGTACTTCGAGCAGGGCGGCGGAAGGATCGCCGCGGAAGTCCATGGACATTTTTTCCACTTCGTCCAGCATGAAGACGGGATTCCGCGTGCCGGCCTTCTTCATCATCTGGATGACTTGGCCGGGTAGCGCACCGATATAAGTGCGGCGATGACCGCGAATTTCAGCCTCATCCCGCACGCCGCCTAGGGACATGCGCACGAACTTGCGGCCGGTGGCCTTGGCGATGGACATACCCAGCGAGGTCTTGCCTACGCCGGGAGGGCCAACGAAACAAAGTATGGAACCCTTGGGGTTCTTAACCAGGCGGCGCACCGCCAGAAACTCAAGAATGCGCTCCTTGATTTTTTCCAGACCGTAGTGGTCGGATTCGAGGACACCCTCGGCGAACCGCAGATCGCGGATTTCCTTGGATTTCTTCTTCCAGGGCACTGCCAGCAGCCAGTCCAGATAGTTGCGCGAAACGGTCGATTCGGCGGACATGGGCGGCATATTCTCCAGCCGCTTCAACTCCGCCATGGCCTTATCCAGCGCATCCTTGGTCATACCGGCCGTCTCGATGCGCTTTTTCAGTTCGTCAATTTCGCTCTTTTCGCCGCGGCCCAGTTCCTTCTGGATGGCCTTGATCTTCTCGTTGAGGTAATACTCTTTCTGGGCCTTTTCCATCTGGCGCTTCACGCGGCCCTGAATGGTGCGGTCCACGTTCAACTTTTCGATCTCGATGTCCAGCATCTCCGCAACGCGGGTCAGGCGGTCCACGGGATCGAAGATTTCCAGCAGTTCCTGCTTTTCCTCGATGGTCAACTGCAAATTGGCGCCCACTGTGTCCGCCAGTTTACCGGCGTCGTCTACGCGGATAGCGGCAATCATGGTTTCGTAGTTCAGGTTCTGGCTCAGCTTGACGTATTGCTCAAACAGGGTGGTGACGCGACTGGTGAGCGCGTCCAGTTGAGGACCGGCTTCCACCTTGAAGTTGAAAGTGCGCACGACCGCCCGGAAGAATCCTTCGTCGTCGGTGATGGAAAAAACTTTGGCCCGTTCCACGCCTTCGACCAGGACCTTGATATTCCCGTCCGGCAGCTTCAAGCTCTGCACGATGTTGACGACCGTGCCCACCGTGTAAATCTCATTCGGCTTAGGCTCGTCGATGGACGCATCGTGCTGGGTGGCCAGGAAGATCTTTTTGTCTCCGGCCATGGCCTCTTCAAGCGCCCGCACACTGGATTCGCGGCCCACGACGAAGGGCGTCATCATGTACGGGAAGATCACTACATCCCGAATCGGCATCATCGGCAAACGCTTTGTATCCGATTTTTCCTTTAAAGTAAGCATGTTTCTCCGAAAGGGTTCACCACCGGGTCCCCGCGGCCGGTTGGGCAGGCTTGGCGCAACAACGCACTGGCTGGCTTAGCCGGCCTTTTGTGACCAGGAACTCTTTCACCTTCTTATACGACGGGAGGTAGTACATCAGATCCAGCATCAGGTCTTCCAGGATCATACGAAGGCCGCGCGCTCCCACCTTCCGTTCCAGGGCCAAATCGGCAATCGCCTCCAGGGCGTCGTCGCTGAACTTCAGCCGCACATTCTCAAATTCAAACAGCTTCTGGTACTGCTTCACGATGGCATTCTTGGGTCTGGTCAGGATCTGCACCAAGGAGTCCTTGTCCAGCTCTTCGAGGACCGCGTTCACCGGCAATCTGCCGATAAACTCCGGGATAAAGCCGAACTTGATCAAATCCTGCGGCTGCGCCTGGGCCAGCAGATTGATATCGCGATGGCCGGCGATGTCGATCGTCTTGCTGTTTTTCTCCTCTTCGGGCAGGAACCCCATGGACTTCTTGCCCACCCGCCGCCCGATCACTTTCTCCAGCCCCACAAAAGCGCCGCCGCAAATAAACAGGATATTGGTGGTATCCACCGGCGTAAATTCCTGGTGCGGATGCTTGCGGCCGCCCTGGGGCGGGACGTTGGCAATGGTGCCCTCCAGGATCTTCAGCAGCGCCTGCTGCACGCCCTCGCCCGACACATCGCGGGTGATCGACGGATTCTCGTCCTTGCGGCAGATCTTGTCGATCTCGTCAATATATATAATACCCTGTTGGCACCTCTGAACGTCTCCATCGGCGGCCTGCAGGAGTTTGAGGATGATGTTTTCGACATCCTCGCCCACGTAGCCTGCCTCGGTCAGGGTGGTGGCATCCACGATGGCGAACGGCACCTCGAGGATGCGGGCCAGGGTCTGCGCCATGAGGGTCTTGCCGGTCCCGGTCGGGCCGATCAACAAGATGTTGGACTTGGACAGTTCGACGTCGGAGTTCCGCATCCGGTTCATATGGATGCGCTTGCAATGGTTGTAAACCGCCACCGCCAGCTTCTTCTTGGTGGCCTCCTGGCCGATGACGTACTGATCCAGGTGTTCCTTTACTTCCAACGGCTTCGGGATCTTGTGCGGCATCCCGGTGGGCTGATCGACTTTGTCGTCGTCCAAAATCGAGTTGCACACCGCGATACACTCATCGCATATGTACGCTCGAGGGTAATCGCTGGGGGATGAGATGAGCTTCCCGACTACATCTTGGCTTTTATGGCAGAATGAACATCGCAGGGCCTCATCGGATCCGGCACGCTTCACGCAGTCGCCTCCTCAACCCCTGGGCGGATGCCACCCAAGGAATGCGCTTCTTCCCCACGGCCTACGGGGGTAGAACAACGGGTTCAGTTCCATTATCGCCTGAATGCGGTGCTTTAAGCAATGTGGCCGTTGGCCCGAAAAAGTACTGGCGGGTTTAGTGGGGCGGGCCTCCAGGCCTGCGCGGGTCCTCCAGGACCCGCTGCATCGTCAACGACAATAGCCGCAGCCGCGATTCCTCGCCCTTCTGACGATTTGCCGCCTGTCGCTATTTCTAAGCTGAATGAAATCCTTGCCCTGCCCTCGCGGACTCCTTCTCCGCATAAAGATCGACATCCTGTGTGGTGTCCGAATATCCGAACAGGATGGCCCCGGATCTTCCGAAGAACAGTTTTTTTGCGCCGCTATCATGGAAGACGCGGCCAAACTGCTGAGCGTTCTTGAATTCAAAGATCGCCATGTCAGGGCTTACTCGCGGTTGTAGCCGAGCCAGTCGGGCAGGTGACGTGCTGCTCTATCGGCCGCTTAGCCGCCGCTTCAAAATCTTCCCAATCCTGCGGATCTCTTTCGATTATATTCATGGATGTTCATGGTCGTGACTTGGCTGGCTGAATGCCCGCCCGCCAACGCCATTTTACATCCTGGGAACCATGGCCGCATGGCCCGCGAACGCGTAGATCCTCCGATATCAGACTTGTAACCCCCCCGCGGCGTTGAGCGCCCCATAGAAACGGGCCGTTCCCGGCCCCTCAACTAGCGGTAAGCGATGCGCGCCTTGGCGGTCCCGGTCCTCTGTTTGGCGATGTTGCTGGGACCTCGCCTGCTGTCTGCGACTCAGTTTACAGGCTCCGTAAGGGCCGCCGACCAGTGGGTTCCCGGAGCTACCGTAACCGCTACCGAGGGCGGCGCCAAAGTGGTGGCCTACACCGACGATGCCGGCCATTACACCTTGGATCTGGCTCCCGGCGTCTGGAATATCCAGGTGGAGATGTTCGGATTTACGACCCTCCAGCAGGAAGTGACCATCGGCGGGCAACCGGTCACAAAACATTGGACCCTGGAAATGCCGCGCCTGGGGCAAGCGTCCGGCCGCTCGGCCGCTGCGGGCAGGCCGCACGGCGAGGGTCCACGCGGCGGTCCCCGCACAGGGCAACCCGCCGGGCCAAATCCCGCGCCCGGTCCCGGGTTTCAGAATGCCCGGGTCAAAGCCACCGACGATGGGCAACAGGCGCTGGCCGATGCCGCCGCCAACGCGGCATCCGTCGCTTTGTCGGCCGGTTTGAGCGCGGATGCCGAGGATGCCTTGCTGGTGAACGGCAGCACCAGCGGCGGCCTGGCCCAATCCAGCGACGACGAGGCTAGGCGGGAGCGCATGGCTGGGGCAAACGGCGCGGGTGGCGCCAACGGTGGGGCTTTGGGAGGCGGGCCCGGCAGCAGCCAAACCCTGGGCCTACCGCCGGGGATGAGCGCCCCTGGCAGCGATACTCTCGGATTGGGCGGTTTCGGAGCCAGCGGTATCAACGGCGGCTTTGGACAGGGTCCCGGTGGCGGCGGCCAAGGTCCTGGCGGCGGAGGTGGAGGTGGCGGCTTCGGCGGTGGAAGGGGCGGCGGTGGCGGGCGCGGATTTGGAGGCGGTGGAGGCGGTGGCGGCAACGGCAACAACAATCGGCGCGGTCCTTACAATGGCCAATACGCCAGTTTCGGCAATCGCCGGCGCAGCCAGCCCACTTACACCGGCTCGGTGTTCATGCGGCTCCAAAATTCCGCCCTGAACGCCGCGCCATATTCGCTCAACGGGCGCGCCGAACCGAAACCCTCCTATGCCGTCGGCAACTTTGGCTTCAACGTGGGTGGCCCTCTCAACATTCCCAAGATCCTGCATTACCCGCGCGCCTCCTTCTACCTGACGTACCAGGGCACCTTGAGCCGCAATCCGTACAGCCAGCAGTCGTCGGTACCTACGCTGGCGGAACGCGACGGCGATTTCTCGCAAACCATGGTGAATAACGCGCCCGTGACCGTCTTCGATCCGACCACGCATGCACCCTTTCCCGGCGATGTGATACCCGCTACACGAATCGCAACCGCTTCGGCTGGACTGTTGCAGTACTTCCCCTTACCCACCTACACCGGCCTGGTGCAGAATTACGCGCTCGTCACTTCCGTGCCAAACAACAGCAACAATGTCGGCCTTCGGCTGAACATGCCGGTCTCTAATAAGGACCGCCTGAACTACAACGTCCAATATCAGAAACGCGACTCGAAGACCGAGCAGCTCTTCGGATTCCAGGATTCCACCAGCGGGTACGGCGTCAGCGCCTCGGCTGGATGGAGCCACAGTTTCGCGCCGCGGTTCAACAATAGCGCCAACCTGACCTTCAGCCGAAACGTCAACGAAACGTCCCCGTTCTTTGCCTATGCGGACAATATCGAGGGCGATCTGGGCATCGGCGGTACTTTGGTGAACCCCTGGGATTATGGCCCGCCCAATCTTTCCTTCACCAACCTGGGGAGCCTGTCGGATTCCGCGCCGGCTCTCAGTCACAATCAGACCACCAACTTCACCGACACTCTTACTTACGTCGTGCGGAGACGGCATAACCTGGGCATCGGATTCCTCTACCGCCGGTCGGCCGTCGACAGCTTGAATTACCAGAACGCGCGCGGGTCGTTCACCTTCAGCGGGTTGCTGACTAGCGAATTGAACGCCCAGGGCAACCCTGTATCCGGCACCGGGTTCGACTTCGCCGACTTTCTGCTGGGCCTACCGCAATCGAGCACGCTGCAGTACGGCGACGGCAGCTACAAT
>JBEKTJ010000114.1:0-21218 GCA_049516155.1 Bryobacteraceae bacterium | reverse complement strand
ATCCGTGTAGCACCCGGCCGTACCCGGAATGCCCGTACTCTGCCAAACCGATTCCCCGCTCGACCAAGTGGCGTTCAATCGGAATTCATTGGTGGCGGATGGTGTTGGCGCGGCATTCAGCCCGATGGTAGCGGCGTGGTCTTGCAGGGTCACGCTGTTGGTTTCGGCCAAGTCCGTGGCGGTCGAAGAAGGCGTGTCGCTGAACCGGCCAAACCACAGCAGGCGGGCAGTCAGCGCGTGATCCACGCGGGCGCTCAAGCCGTCGAACCCGGAGGGCCGCGAACTGTAGCCCGTCCACTCTGCGACTCCGCCGCCGAGGTCTGGCCCGTTGGGCGCGGGGAACGCCTGCAGAATGGGCTGGAATATCGGCGGCGCAGGCGCAGGCCCTCATAGGATAGGAAGAAGAAAGTCCGGTTGCGCCGCAGCGGGCCGCCCAGGACGCCACCGAAATCCGCGAAGCGCAGCGGCTGGCGCGGCTGGCCCGTACTATTTGCGAACCAGTCGTTGGCGTCCAGCGCCTGGTTGCGGAAAATGCCGAACGCCGTGCCGTGAAAATCATTCGATCCGGAGCGCGTGCTCAGCGCCACCTGTCCGCCGGGCGCGGTACCGTATTGTCCCGTGAAGGTGGAACTGCGCAGTTGGAATTCGTCGAGTGCTTCAACCGAGGCCAGCGCGTGCAGGCTGCCGAACGCAGTCATATCGGGCAGCGATGCGCCCGCCATTTGCGCGGGCAGTCCGCCGCCGTTCGCGCCGGTATTGGCGCTCACGCCATCGACCGTGAAATAGTTCGCGTTCGGGCGCTGTCCGTTCACGCTGAATTGGCCGGCTTCGCCGGTGCTGGCCGGCGTGATGACGCTGCCCGGCGCCAGTTCCAGCAGGCTCAGAATGCCGCGCCCGTTCAAGGGAAGACGGTCGATCCAATTGCGACCCACAAGCGTGCCCGTCGAGACGCCGTCGGAATTCAGAACCGCGGGCGGGCTGGCCACCGTCACGACCTCGCGCACGTCGCCAATTTGCAAGTGAAAATCCACGCGCGCCGATTCGGCGGCGTGCAGCGGAACGCCGAACTGTACGACGGTGCGGAACCCGTCTTTCCGCACGGTGAGCTTATAGTGGCCGGGATATAAATACGGCGCTTCCCATAGGCCTGCCGCATCCGTTTCCGCAGTGCGCCGAAAGCCGGTATCCTCATTGACAGCCGTGACGCCGGCATGGGCCACCAGCGCGCCGGATGGGTCCCACACAAAGCCCGAGAGTCCGCCGGTTTCCTGCGCTGGGAGCGAACCGCACAGGCAAAATGTCACCAGGGCCAGCGCCGCGTTATTCGACATCTGCTTCCAGCTTAGCCAGCGCGGCCGCCAGTGCAGCGGGACTGGCCTCGCCTGTTGCGCCACCCTGCGATCCGGCGAAGACCGCGCCCAGCATCCGGTCGACTTCGGCAGCTTCGGCAAACACGCGCATGGTGCGGGTCTGCCAGTCCTCGCCGGCCGGGTTCGCGACAGCCGCCGGCGGCGCGGGCGCTCCTGCGGCCGTGAGATACGGTTGCACCGAACGCTGCAACGCAGACACCTCGCGTGCCAGTGCCGTCTGATGCTGCCCGCGCATGTCCGCCAGCAGCGCCTTAGCATCCGCGCTCATGGGCAGTTCCACAATCGCTGGAAAACGCGTGGCCAGCCGGCGCAGCGCATGCGCCCTGGCCATTATCGCTTCGCTGCTCTTCAACAATCCGTCCACGAAGCGGTCATAATCCGCTGGACTGTCGAACTGGCGCGCGAGATCGGTGCGCATCGCCGTGTGCGGAGCGCCCACTACCTCAAGCGGCGATCCCGCGGCGGAGACGTTCGGCTTTGGCGAAAGTTCCACCGCCACACGCGGCAGCCCCGCCAGAGCGGCCCGCACTTCGCGCATGCGTTCCGGGCCCAGGCCGATGCACGTCACCACGACGCGGTCGCGGGTGCGCACGACCTCGATCGGATCGCCGAGGTCGGCGCCGATATGGTGGAGCGCGGCGATCACCCGCAATTCGTCCTCGGGACCGCTCACAGATGGCCGCGGCTCGGCAGCGGCAGGTTTTGGCATGACGCCAGGGGCAGCGGGCGGGGCCGGGATCGCCGCGGCTCGCGGCGCGATAGCCCGCCCGGCCTGTCCCATTTCCCTTGCCGTATAAAATAGAATGCCGGTTCCCGCCGTGAGCGCGCCAGCCAGCAGCCATACTGCGCGGCGCTCGAAGAACCGCCTCCAAGCCCCGCCGGAATCCTGTGCCTGCTGCAGCCGCGCAAATTCCCCGTGCAGATTCTTCCAAGGCTCCGGCGGACGCGGCAGCGCCGGCTCCAGAACGTCCCGGCGGTAGCGAACATATTCGGCAATGGCCGCCTTCAGATCGTCCAGCCGCGTGCGGCAATCCCAGCAAGCCTCCAGGTGCCGTGCCATTCGCCCCGCCGCCCGCGCGCGCAACTCGCCATCGCAATACCGGAGCAGGTCGCTCTCCTCGGGATGCGTCCGCCAGCTAGCCATCCAGCGCCTTCCTGAGCCTGACGATCGCGCGCCGCAGAAACTCGCCGACGCTGGAATCGCTGATGCCTAATATCCCGGCGATCTCGCGATAGCGGAAGCCCTCCGTCCGCAAATGCAGGCATTGCCGCTGCTGCGGCGAGAGCGATGCCACCGCGTTGCCCAGCTTCGTCCGCCGCTCCTGGTCGATCAGCCGCTGCTCCGGACTGCCGGCTTGGTCGGGCACGCGCGTCTCCAGTTCAGTATCGAAAGGAAGCCAGTGGCGCTCCTGCCCGCGCAGCGTGAGCCCGTAGTTGTGCGCCACGCGAAAGATCCACGCGCGCATATTGGCGATGCGCTGCCCCTTGCGCAAGACTCCGTACAACCGCAGGAAAACCTCCTGCGTGGCTTCCTGCGCCTGCGCCGGACCCAAACCCAGCGACAACAGATAGCGATATACGTCGTCGCGGGCGGTTTCGAACAGTTCGGCGGCCGCCTCCTCGGGAGTCAAGCGCTGTTGCTCCCCCGATGCCGCGATCGAGTGCAGGTGAGCATATGTAAGGCCGGCGGTCATCGCGTGGCCGCGCCGGGATCCCGGTGGCCGGGCTGCAAAACTAGCATGGCATATACTAAGACCCGGCAGGCGGCGTTTTACCGACAGTCAATTGTTCAGCCTGGAAAATGGTCAGCGCTAAAACCGCCTTTTTGGCCAGCTTCGGCCGCCTGACAGGCGGCTGCGGGCAGGATTGCCCGCCTTCCACGCACTATCATGATTTAACATGATCTGTCGCGTGCAACGAGCGTCGCCTTGGTGTAGGCCACGCGGAAACCGTTGCGTTCGTAGTTCCGCTGCGACACGCTGCCCGGCAGCGTGGACGCGGTAGCCAGGTCGCATCCCTCCTCCACGGCCATGCGCAGGCGCTCGCGGATCAGCGCGGTCTGCAGGCCCGCGCCGCGAAAGCCCATCATGCTGCTGTCCGCGAACAGCGACGCCAAGCCGCCATGCACTGCCATCGCCGCGGCCGCCGCCGCCCGCCCGCCATGAAACGCCAGATAGCAACGCGAGCCTGCCATATGCCAGATGGCTCGCCCTACCTCCATCTCGTCCGGAGTGAGATCGTCTTTCTCCAGAAATCCGCACCCCACCGTGCGCGCCCAGAGTTGCTCCTCGTCCGCGGCTGCCACGCGCACTGCCGCGGCCGGCGCGATGTCCGCCGCCGCCAGCGGCTGCACCAGCACATTCAGGAATTCGGCCACGCGATAACCGCGGCTCCCCAACAGCTCGACCAGGGAGGCATCCGCCAGCGGACACAGTTCCACACGGACCGCGGCTGAGTGTGACCGGTAGAAGTCCTCCATCCGGTCGATGTCGTCCGCGCGGACCGCGCCGCGCATGCCAAGCCCCAGCGCATGCGTGAGCGGCGACTCAACCCCCACAAAGATAGCGGAACCGCCGCCCACTTCCAGCACCTCCGCTCCCAGCTCCGGGTCCAGCCGCTGGTGCGCCTGCGCGCAGGCCACGCCGTCGAGCGTTTCCGCTTCGTCAAGCCTCCGGGCCAATTGCATGCCTATATGCATCGTTACGCCCCGGCCGCCGCAAGAAACGTGCGCGAGCCCAGCAGCGACTGCCCGCCATCGCAGACGCAGATCGCACCCGTCATGTAGGCTGCCGCATCGGACGACAGGAACAGCGCCAGATCGGCGATTTCATCCTTGCCCGCGAAGCGCCCCAACGGCACGCTGGCCATGGCCTTGCGCCGCGCCTCATCGGTGGGCGCGAGGCGCCGCATGCCTTCGGTATCGTCCACCGGCCCTGGCGCGATTACGTTCACCCGCACGCCCGCCGCCGCCCATTCGATCGCCAGCGTCTTGCAAAAAATATCGATGCCGGCCTTGGCCGCGCACACGTGCGCCTGGTACGCGATGGGCACGAACGCGTGCGTGGCCGAAATGGCGATCACCGACGCGCCCGGCTTGCGCAAGTGCTCGTAGGCCGCGCGGCAGGTGTTGAAAGTGCCCAGTAAATCGATGTCGATCACGGCCTTGAAGCCGTTCGCCGACATGCCCAGCACCGTCGCCGGGAAATTGCCCGCCGCCCCGCACACCAGGATATCGATCCCGCCGAACTCCTCACGCGTTTTGCGCAGCGCGTTCGCGCATTCTTCGTAATGGCGCACGTCGCCCGCGATGCCCAAGGCCGCGCCACCCGCTGCCCGTATACCTTCCGCCGCACGGTCGAGCTTATCCTGCTTGCGCCCCATCAGGCCTACCTGCGCGCCCTGCGCGGCGAAGCGCTCCGCGATACGCAGATTGATCCCGCTGCCGCCACCGGTGATGAACGCTACCTTACCCCGCAGAAGATGGTCGCGAAATACGTCAGCTTTTACCTCAGCCATGGTCCTACCTTCCGCCGCACGGTAGCACCCCGCGCCTGCCAAGAGCAATGGGTATAATCGGCACAGCATGCTTGTCGAGTTGCTGGTCGAAAACTACGCCGTAGTCGATCGCATCCGGGTGCGCTTCCATGCGGGGCTGAATCTGCTGACGGGCGAGACGGGCAGCGGCAAATCCATCGTGGTGGATGCTTTCGGCCTGCTGCTGGGCGCGCGTGCGTCGGCCGAAACGATTCGCTCCGGCGAGACCCGCGCGCGTGTGGCGGGCATCTTCGATGTGCGCGACCGCGCCGACGTGCGCGCCTTGCTGGATCCCGCGGGCATTGCCGTTGAAGACAGCGAGCTGCTGGTGGAGCGTGAGATCCTGGCGGGCGGCAAGTCGCGCGCGTTCGTCGGCAGCCGGCCGGTGGCGGCTTCGCTGCTGCGCGAGCTGGCGCCCATGCTGGGCGATATCCACGGACAACACGATCAGCAGCTTTTGTTTTCCGCCGATGCGCAGCGCGACATGCTGGACGCGTTTGCCCAATCGGGCGAACCGCGAGGGCGCATCGCGGAGACCTATTCACATTGGAAAGCCGCCGGGGCCGCGCTTGAAACGCTGGAGCGCACCGAGCAAGAAAAACTGCGCCTGCTGGACCTTTGGGAATTTCAGCGCAAGGAGATCGAAGGCGCCGCGCCCGCCGCCGGCGAGGATGAAGCATTGGAAGCCGAGCGTCGCGTGCTGCAGAACCTGAGCCGCTTGCAGGAGAATGCCGGCGCCGCCTACGCCGCGCTTTACGATTCGCCGGAAGCCGCGCTGGCGCAGGTGCGGCTGGCCGCCAAGCGCCTCGACGATGTGTGCCGCATCGACCCGTCGCTGGCGGGTTTGGGAGAGCATCTGCAATCGGCGGAGGTGGCCATCAAGGAGGCGTCCTACGGCTTGCGCGACTATCTTTCCGGCCTGGAAGCGAACCCCGGCCGCCTGGAGGAGATCGAAAACCGCCTCGCGCTGCTGGACAAGCTGAAGCGCAAATACGGTGCGTCGCTCGGCGAGGTGCTGGCGTTTCTGGCCGACGTGCGCGCGCAGATCGAGCAGGTGGAGCATGCCGGCGAGCGCATGGCCGAACTGCGCGGCGAGCGTGAGCGTCTGGCGCGCGATTTCGGGCAGGCCGCGGGCGAGCTGACCGCCCTGCGCACGCGCGCCGCGCGCAAGCTGGAGAAGGGCGTGGAGGCGGAGTTAGCCTCGCTGGCCATGGAGCGCACCAAGTTTCGCATCGAGATCGCCACGGCGCCTTGGTCGGCGGCGGGCGCCGACCGCATCGAATTTCTGGTTTCGGCGAACCTGGGCGAAGAACCCAAGCCGCTGGAGAAGGTGGCATCCGGCGGTGAAATATCGCGCATCGCGCTGGCGCTGAAGACCTGCCTGTCCGACGATGTGGCGACCCGGCGCACGCTGGTGTTCGACGAAGTAGACGCGGGCATCGGTGGCAGCGCCGCCGAAGGCGTCGGACGGCGGCTGAAGAAACTTGCCGCCGCGAATCAGGTTTTGTGCGTCACGCATTTGGCGCAAATCGCGGCGTTTGCGGATCATCATTATTGCGTGGAGAAGCGCGAGAGCGGGGGGCGGACCGTGGCTGGAATCGAAGAACTGGACCGCCCGGGCCGCACGCGCGAGGTCGGGCGGATGCTGTCGGGGCAGGAACTGACGCCGGAGGCGCTGAAGCATGCCGAACGGCTAATTAAAAGTGCCGGATAATGTTTACTCCGGGAATCCAACGTGCAAGGCTGGATCTGTGCGAAACGAATCGAATAGGAAACAGCGGTGGTTGGCAGCGCGGCTGCCATTTTTCGTTTGGATTGCAACGCTTGCTGCGGGCGCGGCCGCGGCGCCGTCCGATAGCGGTCTGCATTCCAGGACGCTTTCCGTCGGAGGCGTCGGCCAGGAACCCAAATTCACTCTGGACATCTCAGCCGCGGACCGGATTGGCGAGATCGTCGTGAAAAACGACGCTGGAGCCGAGGTGCAGACGCTCACCTGCGACCTTTTTCGGGATTGGGGCCCCCAGATCGCCGTGACTCCGGACATGACTGCAGGCATAATCGACTACCACGGCGAGCAGTTCGTTTCCAGCGTGAAGGCCGCGGATCTCGACTTCGACGGCCTGCCGGACATACAGGCAGTGCGGGATTTTACCGCTAAGTCGTATAACTACTGCGTGTGGTTGTTCGACTCCAATCGGCATATGTTCATGGAAGACGCGTTAAGCCGGCAAATGGAGGACCTGGTGAACCTGGGGGTTGACACCGAGCACGGCCAGATCCTCTCGTACACTATCGGCCCCACGTTTCCTTCGCGAGATGAGCACCGCATCGACAGCCGTACAGGGTCCTGGAATCGCGAGCGGAGACTGTTGCCCGTGCGTTCATGTGTGCTGGACACAGGTGCGGCGGCGGAAGCGGATCGCGTGGCAACCGTAACAAGGTACGTGGATGGTCAGAGCGTGGTGCAGCGCCTCACGGTATCGCACGATTGCGAAGACGTCTGCGCAGATGGCTGCCGTACCGTGCCCGCGAAAAACGGCGAACGCCGGACGCCGTGACAAACATCGGGCCGTCCGCCCTGCTAGCGGGTTGTCGGATTCTCCCTGGAAGCGGTACCATAATCGGGAAATCATATGAAGTCACGAAGTCCGAGAGCGGCGGCCCTTCGTTCACCTGGTCCTCAACCCGGACCCGGTATCCCGGAGTGGCTCGAAGAAGTCCGCGTAAGGGTAGAGCAAGAGGCTCCCATCATGCAGGCGCTGATGCGGCGCGCAATCAATGCGGCGATGGCGCTCGCTGCGCTTTCGGAAGATTCCGTGGTCGAGGCAACTGCCGCGCCCACCGATCTCGCAGCGTTGGTGCGCGCGCTGAGATCCGATGAGTTGCTCGAAGATCTGAGCCGGGCTGAGCCGCTGGCGCCGGCGTTCATCCGAGGAATCGAAGCACGGCAAAGACTGATCGAGGAACACGGGGGGACCCTGACCGCTGAACAGGTCGCGCAGACGATTGGAATCTCGCGGCAGGCTGTCCAGAAGCGCCGGCAGGCTGGGAAGTTGGTAGCGCTGGCGACGGGCCGTCACGGGTACCGGTATCCTGTTTGGCAGTTCTCAAATTCCGGGACGCTGCCTGGACTGGAAGAGGTTTTGGGCGCTCTGGCATCGCATGACGAATGGATGCAGACCGTCTTCTTTGTCAGCAAGAATCCGCGGTTGGGTAACCGCACCCCCCTAGAGCTTCTGCAGGCTGGCGAGTTGACGCTGGTTCTTGATGCCGCGCCGTTATATGGGGAGCAGGGACTTGCGTGACACTCGAAGCAATGCCGGCTCCGCCGGAAGATCTGGGCCGGATTCATGTCACGACGGTTGAATTGGCCGGCCCATTTTTCCGCACACACGGAATTAAACGAGGCCCTTTGACGCCTGGGAATACCGGGCTCAACCGCTTCGACGCCCCGGACGGTTCGTACGCAGTTCTCTACCTCGGCTGCGACGAATACTGCGCGTTTGTCGAGACGTTTGCCCACTCCAGCGGGACTCGAACGATTACTACTTCCGTATTGAAGAACAGGGCTCTGTCTCAACTCAGACCAAACCGGCCCTTGCGTTTGATCGACCTCACCGGGTCTGGAACATTGGTCCGAATCGGCGTAGATTCGCGGCTGTTTGCCGGCGACTATCAACGCGCACAGCTATGGTCCAAAGCGCGTCACGATCATCCGGCGAAGGCGGACGGCCTGTTGTATCCCAGCCGCCTTGACCCACCCAGGCGGGCTGTCGCACTTTTTCTCGACCGATATTCCAAATTCGCGGAACTGAGCCGCCAGAGTTGGTATGCTCCGGGATCGCAACGCGTCCTCCTTGCGGCCATCGCCGAGCACTACAAAATTGAATTGATCGAAAATAAGTTCGTTGCCTCGCGCAAGCCGGTCCGCCAGGAGACGATGTTCTGAACTGAGCTAGCCCCCCTGGCTTGCAGCCTCTCACTCTCGCTCTAAAATCCGGAAAATCTGCGCGCCATACTGCTCCGCCAGCCGCGCCCCCACGCCGGGAATTTCCAACAATTCCCGAATGCTGAGAGGTTTCTCCGCCGCTATAGCCTGCAGCGATTTGTCCGACAGAATCCGGAACGCGGGCACCGCGCGGCGTTTGGCCTCGGCCAGCCGCCAGTCGCGCAGCGCTTTCTCCACTCCCCCATTCGCGGGGGCTGCCGCTTTCTCCTTCCGGCGGACCTTGGCGGCGCGCCCCTTCTTGCGCCGCTTCGCGGTCCCCTCGATCTCCAGCTTCATCTCGAATGCCGGCGCCGCCTCCGGATCCATCTCGCGCCCCACCGCGCTTAGTTGCGCCAGCCGGTAGTCCACGCGACGCCCGTCCTGCTGGAACGACGCTTCCGACATCTCCACCCATCCGGCGCGCGCCATCGCGCCCAGCACCTGCTCGAACCCATCGCGGTCGAGCGAGTAGTCCGCAAACACCTCGCTGTGCAGCCGTCCCGTAGCTTTGCGTCCGGACTTCTTCAGGGCGGCCAGAATGCGCCCCGCCGCTTTGCGCTCGGCGCCCGAAGCCGGCCGGAAGCTCTGCGCGATGGATTCGCCCGGCGCGCAAAAATCGCAAATTCCGCAGCGCTGCTGGGCATCCGCATAATCGCCGAAATGCCGCACCAACCCCAGCATCCGGCACTCGTGCGATTGCGTGTAGCGGATCACCAGCTCGATCTGCGCCAGCTTGTGCTCGGCCTGCGCCACATACAGTTCGCGCCAGCCTTCCACGCCGCGTTTCAAGTTTTCCGCGGCATCCACCACCGCGCCCCCGTGAATCCAAAGCTTCTCCAACGCCTTGTCGAAAACCTCCGGGTCAATTCGCGTCATGCCGCGAACCATATCCTTGGGCCGTGCTTCGTTAGTCAGCCGCCCATAGATGCTCTCCAGCACCGACACATCCGGATAATCGCGGTCGAAGAAGAAATCGTGCGTGAAGCGGTCCGCATAGGCGTGCATCAGCACCGCGCGGGACGGCCCCCCGTCGCGGCCGGCTCGCCCCACTTCCTGGTAATAAGCTTCCAGCGATCCGGGCAGCGCGGTATGGATCACGGTGCGGATATCGGGCTTGTCGATGCCCATGCCGAACGCGATGGTGGCCACCACCACCTGCAATTCCCCGCTGAAAAATGCGTTCTGCACTTTCTTGCGCCGCTCGGACTCCAAGCCCGCATGGTAAGCGGCCGCCGGGAAATCGTGCTTCAGTTCGGCGGCGAAACTGTCCGCCTCGCGGCGCGTGGGCACGTATACGATGGCGGGCCGGCGCGCGGCATCCTGCAGCAGTTCACGCGCCAGTTCGGCACGCTCGCTGGGCGGCACTTCCACCACTTCCACGGCAATGTTCGAGCGCCGAAACCCGTGGATGAAGCGCCCCGGTTCGCCCAGCCCCAGTTGCTCAATGATGTCGTTTTGCACCAGCGGCGTGGCCGTGGCGGTCATGGCGATCACCGGCGCGGGACGGAAGTGCGGCAGATACTGGCCGATCATGCGGTAGTCCGGACGGAAATCGTGGCCCCATTGCGAGATGCAATGCGCTTCGTCGATGGCCACCAGGTTCGGCTTGCGCTTGGCCAGCATCGCCGGAAAGCCGGGCACACGCAGCCGCTCCGGCGCTATGAATAGGAATTGCAGCTTGCCGTCCAGATAGTCGATGCACGCCTGCCGCGAGGCGGACCGGTCGCGTCCGGAATGGATGCGTTCCACCGCGCAGTTTTGCGCCTTGAGTTTAGCCACCTGATCTTCCATCAGCGCGATCAGGGGGCTGATCACCAGCGTGGTGCCGCCGCGGGCTACGCCGGGAAGCTGGTAACAGAGCGATTTCCCGGAGCCGGTGGGCATGACGAGCAACACGTCGCGGCCCGCGATCACGGCTTCGCAGACGGCTTCCTGGTTGGGCCGGAACGATTCGTATCCGAACGCGCTGTGCAGCAAATCCGTGAAGCTCGCGTCGCCCGCCGCGATTGGGGGCTGGGGACTGGGGGTTGGGGACTGGGGACTAGGGACTGGGGATGGGGCGCGGACGGCTGGAGTTTTGCCCACTTTTCCGACCACTTCGCGGACGTAGTTTTCAATTCCCTCGATGAACGGCCCCAGCTTCGCCGTCCCTCGCTGGATGCGCTTCAGGTAGGCTTCCCACTGCCCCGTCATGGCGGGACTCTTCACCTCCGGATGCACCACTTCGATCAGATGGACCCCTTTCTCGGTGGCCTCCAGCACCTTGCCGTCCCGCACGATATACCCGCGCTTCAGCAGCACCTCGATGATGGAAGCGCGCGTGGCCGGCGTGCCCAGCCCGGTCTCCTTCATGGCGTCAGACAATTCCTTCTCATCGAGCGTTTTGCCCGCCGTCTCCATGGCTGTCAGCAGCGTACCCTCGGTGAACCGCTTGGGAGGCCGCGTCTTCTTCTTGAGCGCTTCCACCGCCACCACCGCCTGCGATTGCCCTTGCGCCAAACCCGCCGGCAGCGTGGGCGTTTCCGGTGCACGCTCCTGCCGCCGTTCCAGAACCACGTCCAGTGCCTTCCAGCCCAACTCTTGGACAGCCGTCCCGCTGGTGTGATAATGATCCGTCACGCCCGGGTTAGAGATGGCCGTGATAACGGTGGTCACCGCCCAAACGTAATCGTCGTGCCAGGCGCTGAGCAGCCGCCGGCAGATCAGATCGTAAATCTTGCGCTCATCGGGCGGGAGGTCGCCCGCCTGCATAACCGTCGGAATGATGGCATGATGATCGGTCACCTTGGAATCGTCCAC
Organism: Bryobacteraceae bacterium; assembly: GCA_049516155.1. GTDB lineage: Bacteria > Acidobacteriota > Terriglobia > Bryobacterales > Bryobacteraceae > Bog-159. The sequence goes on along the minus strand of JBEKTJ010000114.1, from coordinate 9,527 downwards.
GAAACGGCGGCCCAGCGGACGCTCACCGGTGCCCGGCGCCAGCAGCGCGCGGTATGGCGCTTCGATCGCGCGCACCACCTCCGGCAACGTGCGCGCCACATCCTGTGAAAGATGGCGGCTGTCGGTGCGCGGATAGCTGATCAGCTTGCGGCTCTCATAAAGCGCTTGCGCGGTCTCCAGCGTTTTCTGTGCACTGAAACCGTACAGGCGGTTGGCGTGACGTTGCAGTTCCGTAAGATCGTAGAGCAGCGGGGGCGCCATGCGCTGCGTTTCGGATTTGATGGATTCAATGTGCGCCGCGCCGGTGTGGGCCCGCGCCACGATGCGCTCTGCCTCCGCCCCATCGGCCGGGAGCCGCATGGCCATCTGAATGGAATCTTTGACCGGCTCGCGGAACCAGGCGCCTTGATACTTCTCATCCCCGCCACTCATGCCGGGCGAAAACGTCGCCACCACCTCGATGTAATCTTCCGGCACGAACGACCGGATCGCCAGTTCGCGCTCCACCAGCATGGCCAGTGTGGGCGTCTGCACGCGGCCCACCGAGAGTTCGTCGTCCCACGCCAGCGTGTAGGCGCGCGACAGATTCATGCCCACCAGCCAATCGGCCCGGCTGCGCCCGCGCGCCGCGTCGGCCAATGGATCGTACGCTGTGCCCTCCTTCAACGCGCCGAAACCTTTGCGGATGGCGTCCGGAGTGAGCGAAGAAATCCAGAGGCGGCTGAACGGTTTCCGGCATTGGGCGGCTTCGTAGATGTAGCGGAAGATCAGCTCGCCTTCGCGGCCGGCGTCGGTGGCGCACACGAGGCGCGCCACTTTCGGCGAGTTCAGGATCTTGCGCACCACCTCGAATTGCGGCTGGGTCTTTTCGTAGACCACCAGCGGCCATTCGCGCGGCAGCATGGGGAGCAGGTCGCGTCGCCACTGCTTCCACTCCGGTTGGATTTCGTGCGGCTGCGCCAGCGCCACCAGATGGCCGATGGCCCACGTGACCACATAGCCGTTGCCGTGCAGGTATCCCTGCCCCTGTTTCGTGGCGCCCAGCACGCGCGCAATGTCGCGCGCCACCGAAGGCTTCTCCGCCAGGACGGCCACGCTGGAGCTTTCCGCGTCGGGGCCGCTCATGTGGTGAGGGTAACATGCGGCAAAAACGTGGCGCACGCACTCATGCGTGCCGCGTCGGCACTCGTGTCGGCGCCTTTCCGGGTCATGGACTGCCCGTTTTGCTCGATCTCTTTGGTTAAAGTACCTGTAGTACTTGTCGCGCTCCGTGCACTCCCATACTATTTAGAAGGCAGTGGGAACACACTCACCCCTACGCCTTCGCAGCGAACGCGCCATCGCCGCCCTACTGGCGTGTTACGCCGTCTCCGCGACGGCGCAGATCCCGGAGTTTGGAAAGCCCGACGCCGTTGGGACAATGACGCTGCACCAGACGCGGTATCGGCTTCGGGCGGGCGAATCCACGAAAATTGACGCGCCGCGCGAAACGCTTGATTTCCTGGTGCACGCCAAAACCCGACGTGTCGAGATTGCAGGCAAGGAAGTTCACGGTATCGTGGTCGGGCCGAGCGTGAAGGGCGATCAGGTGCTGCTGGCCGCGTCGCTTACGATGAAACCGGGCGAATATGCCGTTATCATTTCGGCAGTTAGCAGGGTTGGGGAAGCGCGGGCAGCGGTCGTGAACGTCAGCATTGACCCCATGCAGCCCGTTCCGTCCAGCTCAACCGTGCCGCCCGTTGTGCTGCTAAACGGTCTGCAGCTCCCGTCTACTCTCGCCGAGTTCTTGACCTTCGACACATGTCCGGTTTCGATGCCGTCCGAAACCTTCGGGAGCCTCGAAACTCAGTTGGAAACAAGTCAATCGCTCTCTGCTGGAAACGCCGAATACCCCGGTATCAACGGGGCGGGAGTGCCGGTTGTCTACTTCTTTGACAATTGCGTGGAGGCCCCGAACGACCTCATAGAGAACTTGGGCAATGTTCTGGGGGACGTTCTCGATCTGATTCAGTACGAGAACGGAGCGCTAGTTCCCCAAGTGGACCTTGTCAGCCACAGCATGGGCGGATTGATCGTGCGGGCCTATCTCTCCGGACTCCAGACAAACGGAGCGCTGTCGCCTCCGCTTAACCCGAGAGTGCGCAAGTTCATTGAAATCGCAACCCCCAATTTCGGCTCGTTTCTCGCAGCGAATTACTCCTATGCAATTCCGAACGGGACCCAGACCGCTGAGATGATTCCGGGCAGTACATTCCTATGGTATCTGGCGACTTGGAATCAGCGCGGCGACGATCTGCGTGGCGTTGACGGACTCGCGATTGTTGGCAATGCGGGTTATTGGCAGTCGAATTCCTCGGCGGCGTCGCCGAATTTAAGTGATGGAGTGGTATCCATCACGAGTGCATCCCTTGGGTTCGTTCCGCTCACTTATGCACGCAGCCCTTCGGGTACGATAGTGTTACCCTATTGCCACACCCAATCGGCGTTTATCGACTGCTCGGGGGGTGGAATTGCGAATGTCGATCAAGCGCCAGAGACGGGCGCGATCATCCTCTCCTTCTTGCAGAATACGTCAGATTGGAAGTCCATCGGAAGCCCAAATCAGACTGAGTACGGGGGGATCTACTTCGCCTTGGAAAACGCCGCTGGCACTCAGTACACGGCACTCGAAAGTGTATCCTTGGGGTCGCAGTCATTCCAGGGCGGCGCAAATGATGTGTTCTATTATAACGAGTTCTCCATCGGGACAGGAACACTTGAGGCAACAAGCACATCTGGTCAGGGCACGAATTGCGGATCGTTTTCGGTGCCAGGAGGTTACTACTCACCTGTTCGTTGTAAGTACGGACCGTTGATTTACAGCGTTCTGTCCAGCTTGTCCACCGGACTACCCGGTCTCACCGTCGCATCAGGCTCAACAATAACGATCAGCGGAGTCGGATTCTCTTCCTCAACCGGGACTGCGCTCCTAGCGAACGGCGCACTCCTTTCCGGTCAGATTGTGTCCGATCAGGAAATTACGGCGTTCCTCCCGTCGAACTACGTCGGGCTGGTCAGCTTGGCCGTGAGCAACGGTGCTGGTGAGGACGCGATCAATATAGTCGTAGCGCCACCGGCTCTGCCGCCGACGATCTCCCTCTCTCCCGCGCAGCTTCAGTTTTCATACACAGTGGGCGGTGCGGCCCCGGTGGCGCAAAGCGTTTCGATCACGAACGTGGGTGGCGGTACGCTCACGGCGAGCGCCACCACAACAGCAGCATGGTTGGCCCTGTCGGCTTCTGCGCCGTCGACCCTGGCAGTGTCCATACTGCCCGCAGGCCTGGGAGCGGGCACGTACACGGGCAGCATTCAGATATCTGCGGCGGGCGCGTCCAACAGTCCGGTGTGGATTCCTGTTACACTCACGGTCGCTGCGACGGTCGCCGTACCGCCGTTCATGGTCGCATTGTCCACGGCTGGCCAAATTGAGCCGTTCGCCCCTCAATCTATTGTCTCGGCGTACGGCGCCAATCTTGCGAACGGAACGTCGCTCAGTGCCGCGACCATAGCGGTCACGGATTCTGCCGGAGTCGCACGTGTGGCCACCCTATTCTATGCCTCACCCACCCAGCTCAATTTCGAGATTCCGGCAGGCACGGCGGTCGGGTCGGCGACGGTGAGCATCCAGAATCAAAATGGGACCACGCAGACTGCAACCATCCAAATCGGCAGCGTTTCGCCCGGACTGTTCGCGCTCAGTGGCTCTGGGTTGGTGGCTGCCTTGGTGCTGCCGGTGACTTCAGGAGTGCAGCAACCATTGCAGCCCGTGTACCAGTTCGCATCCGGGAACGTGGTCCCACTGCCGATCAATCTTGGGCCATCCGCGGAACAGGTCTACCTGGAGATGTACGGCACGGGCATTCGCAATGCCAATAGCGTCACGGCAACCGTAGGCGACCTGGGCGTGCCAGTACTATTCGCAGGGGCCGCGCCGGGTTTCGCCGGGGAAGACCAAGTAAACATCGGCCCGCTGCCGCGTGCGCTAGCGGGACAAGGAAATGTGAGCATCGTCGTTACCGCAGACGGACATACAGCCAATACCGTCAATGTGACGATTCAATAAGGGGCATTCACTTCGCTATGGCTACTGGTTATGGGTTCCCGCCCTCGGTTATCGAGCAGGCTTTTTTCAGCGTGGCTAAAGGACGCTGCCAATGCTCGAGGGTAACGCATGGCGGGCCGAAACGGTGCAACAAGCAGTTGACCTGGGCCAACAGAGGCCGTGGAGCGGGCCGCGGCGAGTGGGAGGCAAACCACCGAAACCGTAGCCTCCCCGGTTGGCTGTCGAACTGCGAGATTCTTTGCGTGTCGTGCCACAAGCAGACGCGGACCTTTGGCAAGAGATTGAAACTGCACGGCTAAGACATACAGCGCGCCTTTTGGGGCGCTCTCAATTGCGGCGGGGAGAATCGTTTAACCCGGAGGTGAACTCCTTCTTCAGAATCCGCTCAATATCGCGCTTGCCGTGCAGGATGCGAACGACCCTTACCGTGTCTTTTGCCACCACGTAGAAAATGAGGAACTCGTCGAACTCTTTCACCGGCCAGAGCCGCAAACCCTTAAGGGCCGGATTTCTCGACTCTCTTCGCGCTCCCATACCGGGCATGCGCAATAGCTGCTCGACCGACGCCTCGACGGCTTCCACGAACCGAAATACCACATCGGGTGCGTCCTGCTCGACCAGGTACCATCGGAACTGCCGGAGAATGTCGTCATGCGCTCTCGGGCGAATAACGGCTTTCACGGCCGCTTCCGCGCCTTGTGCTTCGCGGCGATGCCGCGCGCTTCCGCTTTGAGATCCTTCCAAAACTCAGGCGTCAACGGAATGTCGTCGCCGCCAGCCAAGCCCTCCAGCAGCAAGGTCTCCAGCCTTGCCTCGGCTTCTTCCTTTTGGGCATCGCGTAAGAGCGAGCGGAAATACTCGCTCACATTGCCGTAGCCCTTGGTGGCGAGCTGGTGGTCGATGAATTCTTTCAGGGATTCGGGTAGAGAGATGGTGACGGTTGTCATAGGGCCTGCCAGGCTTGAGTGTCTCCTGGCAAGCAGTCTATCACGATTCTTAACTGATCTCAATAGATAAGAAGCTCACGGGTGGGCGTGGGGCTACCTCATTGCCCTGTCGCGCCGCAGCGCGCGGTACAAACATGGTGCGGGAACATCTGACAGAATGTGATCGCCGGGTAAGCCTTGGCTTCGTGATGCGTGCGAAACTCCTTGCCAACGTCCAGGCTACGGCTCCAATGCCGGGCAAATAGCTTCCCCGTCCGCAGCTTCGTCACGCGCGAGTAGAAAGGCCCCTCGCGTGTGTAGTGAACGAAATTGTATAGCTCGATGGCGTTGAGCTCCGTCCGGCACGTCTGGCAGACTAAGAGGTGCTGCTCAAGTGCGGCCGTCCGGGAAGAGGCGAGGCGCCCCAGAGAGTAGCTCTCCAGGTCTTCATCGGACTGATGGTCGTCGATATCTCCCTGCGAGCACGTCATAACCCTTAAGATCGTCAACTGCAAACAGAACTTTAGACTCGCACAGCGGGTCCTAGAGGACCCGCGCAGGCCTGGAGGCCCGCCCCACAATTTGTGATAGGTTAGAGTTTCATTTTGTACGGGAGGCAAGAATGTCGTTGGAAGCGCTTGGCCTGATTGAAACAAAAGGACTAACCGGCGCGATCGAAGCGGCCGACGCCATGGTGAAGACGGCCAACGTGGTGCTTACCGGCAAGGAATTCATTGGCGCGGGCTACGTCGTAGTCAGCGTGCGCGGCGACGTGGGCGCGGTCAAAGCCGCCACGGATGCGGGCGCCGCAGCCGCCCGGCGCGTGGGCGAACTGGTGGCCGTTCACGTCATCCCCCGCCCCCATGAAGAGACCGAAAAGGTGCTGCCCGGCGCCGGACCGGTCAAAAAATCTCTGGGCTGATGCTCGAAGATAAAGACCTCGTCTCCATTCAAGAGGTCCGCACCAAGGTCGAAAAGGCCTACGCCGCCTGGCAGAAATACCGCCAGTTCAGTCAGGCGCAAGTGGATGCCATCGTGGAGCGCATGGCCGCCGCGGGCCGCGCCAATGCCGAACGTCTGGCCGCACTGGCGGTCGAGGAAACCGGCTACGGCAACGTCAAAGACAAGATCGCCAAGAACCTGCTGAACGCCGACCTGTTGCCGCGCAAGATGCGCGGTATGCGCACCATCGGAATGCTGCGCGAGATACCCGAAGAGCGCATCGTGGAGTATGCCGTCCCCGTAGGCGTAGTGGCCGCCATTCTGCCCACCACCAATCCCACTTCCACGGCGATCTTCAAAATTCTGATCTCGCTCAAATCCGGGAACGCCATCGTGCTCAGCCCGCACCCGCGCGCGGTGCGCTGCACTTGCGCCACCGCCGACCTGCTGTACCGCGCGGCGATCGAAGCCGGCGCGCCCGAAGACCTCGTGCAATGCCTGGGCTACGCCAGCTTGGATGGCACCAACGCCCTGATGCGCCACGAGCGCACCGGCGTGATCCTCTCGACCGGCGGGCACGGCATCGTGCGCGCGGCTTATTCCAGCGGCAACCCTGCCTTTGGCGTGGGACCCGGCAACGTCCCGGTGATGATCGAGCGCACCGCCGACGCCCCCGAAGCCGTCGCCAAAGTCATCGAAGGTAAGTCGTTCGACTACGGCACGGTCTGCTCCAGCGAGCAGGCCATCGTAGTGGAAGACGTGCTGAAGGATCGCGTACTCGCCGCGCTGAAGGCCGGCAAAGCGCACTTCTGCAACGCAGACCAGAAGCAGGCGCTCGCGAAGCTCCTGGTGACCGCCAATTGGACCATCAACCCTGCGTGCGTGGGACAGGCCGCCACCAAAATCGCCGCCATGGCCGGGTTCACGGTTCCTGCGGAGACTTCAATCCTGGTAGTCGAACTCGATGGCGTCGGCAAGCAGCATCCACTTTCCATGGAGAAGCTGTCGCCCGTGCTGGCACTGTATTGGGTGAAGGATTTCGCCGCCGGCATGAATATTTGCGAAAGCCTGCTACGATTCGGCGGACTGGGCCACACCTGCGGGATCTACTCGGCCGACGATGGGCGCATCCGCGAATACGCGCAGCGCATGCCGGCCAATCGCGTGCTGGTGAATACGCCTACGCCGCAGGGTTCCACCGGCATTACCACGAATGTCTTCCCCTCCATGACGCTGGGCTGCGGAGCGGCCGCGGGCAATATCACCAGCGACAACGTGGGTCCGCAGCACCTGTATAACATCAAGCGGCTGGCCTACGCCGTGCGCACCCCGGCCGAGGCGTTCGGCACTCCCGCCGGACCCAGTATCGCCTCCGCTGTTGTGGATAAATTCCTGGCGCGCCGTGCGGCTGGTGGGGCAGACGATCGTTCTGTGTCGTCTGCCTTGGCTGAACCCCCGCGCTGCGCCGCTTGCGCCTCTCCCGCACCCCCTCAACCCGCCGCCCAGGCGATCGTGGACTTCGTGTGCGAGGACGATGTGCGAACCGCCATCAAACATTCCCGGAAAATTTACATAGGTCCTAGGACTATCGTGACTCCCGCAGCCCGCGATTTGGCTTCACCCGGTGATATCCTAGTGTTGGCTTAGGCGTAAAGGTCGGCTTATGGATCTGAATCTGGACACACTGAAGCAGGAAATCCTGGAATACCTTGAGCATTCGGAATTTGCCATCTTCCGCAGCGCTCCCGGCGGGCTGGAAGGCCAGTCGATAGTTCTCTGGGACGCCGAACGTTACCCCGATTATCAGATGTTCCTGGATACCGCCCGCAAGACCGGCGCCAATATGATTCTGTTCGCCGCCCGCGAATTCGAAGCGCCGGAAATCGACGATGCCGTCGAGGAACTCGACGAATGCGATTTGAGCCGGGAAGAACGCCGCGATCTGGAAAACCGCTTGCGCGAGTTGCGTGTACACGAAGGCGTCACCTGCTCCATCGAGCTGGCCTTCGATCACCACGCCCGCATGTACGTGTATGAACTGCGGCCCGACTGGTATGATGAATTCCTGAGCATCGGCGACGAAATCGCGGTACACTTGCCCACCGGCCAGGCCGAACAAGAAGACGACGGATCCTTCGGCTATTTTTCAAACAATTGATGTGGGGCGGCCAATCCTGGCCGGCTCTGGCCGCCTGAAAGGCGGCTGCGGGCAGGATTGCCCGCCCTCCGGAGTGCTTTTCCCAAATGCCCATCCAAGCCCGCTGGCTGATCCCCGAAGGCGACCCGGGGCAGACCCAGTCCCTAGCCGAGGCGCTCCGCATCGGTCTGCCCGCCGCGCGCGTCCTACTGGCCCGCGAGTTGGGCGATCCCGAAGCCGCCCGCCGCTTCCTGAAACCATCGCTAGCCGATTTGCACCCTCCCGCCGCACTGCGCGGAATGTCCGAAGCCGTGGCGCGCCTGCGCCGCGCCATTTCCGGCGGCGAGCAAATCCTGATCTACGGCGATTACGATGTGGACGGAACCACCTCCGTCGTCGTCCTGAAAAAAGCCATCGAAATGGCCGGCGGCGCGGCGTCATTCTTCGTCCCGCACCGCCTGCGCGACGGCTACGGCATGCGCACCGACATCGTCGAGAAGGCCGCCGCCGACGGTGTCAAACTAATCGTGAGCGTGGACACCGGCATTCGCGCCGCTGAAGTCGTGCGCCGCGCGCGCGAACTGTCCATCGACGTCATCATCACCGATCATCACCTGCCGGAAGCCGAGCTGCCCCCCGCCCTCGCCGTCCTCAATCCCAACCGCCCGGACTGCGCCTATCCCGATAAAAACCTCTGCGGCGTGGGCGTCGCGTTCAAGCTGGTGCAGGCGCTGCTCGGCTCACTCGACTGGCCGCCTGACAAACTGCGCCGCGTCACCGAATCGTTCCTGAAACTGGTGGCCATCGGCACCGTCGCCGATGTGGTGCCCCTCATGGGCGAGAACCGCATAATCGTGAAGCACGGGCTTGGCGGCTTGGGCGACGTGCGAAATCCCGGCCTGCGCGCCCTGCTGGATGTGGCCGGTTTCACTGGCGGCCGCGTCCCGTCTTCCGGCAGCGTGGCCTTCCGCATCGCGCCGCGGATCAACGCCGCCGGACGCATGGATACCGCCAACGCCGTCATCGAGATGTTCCTCACCGCCGATCCCGCCCGCGCCCGCGTGCTGGCCGATCGGCTTCACGCGCTCAACGGAGAGCGCCAGCAGGCCGAAGCCGAAGTCACTCTGCAAATCGTCGAGGAGTGCGCCCGCGTGCCGATCGACGATGCGCAGCGCGCCTTGGTATTCGCGGCGGATAATTGGCATCGCGGCGTCTTGGGCATTGTGGCCTCCCGCCTGGTGGAGCGTTTCCACCGCCCCGTCTTCGTGCTCAGCCGCGATCCCGAAGATGGCCGCGCGCAAGGCTCCGGGCGCAGCATCCGGCCCTTCCATCTGCTGGAGGCGTTGGAGGCTATGCCGGATTTGTTCGAGCGCTTCGGCGGACACCGCCAGGCCGCCGGCCTGACCCTCCCTTCCGATAA
>JBEKTJ010000113.1:0-21075 GCA_049516155.1 Bryobacteraceae bacterium | reverse complement strand
CGCTTCACTTGGGTGCGTTCGGTGGGTGTGTATGTCTCCATTTCTCTTGATTATAAGGTAAAGGGCGTGCGCTACCTTCCGAGCATCGGGAAAAGGCGCCGCAGGTCTTCGTCGCTGGGCTGGCGGCCGTATTCGCAAACCTCGAAGGCTTCGGCGTGCTGGATCTTGGCGGCGCGCTCCGGACCGCACCACTTCTCCAGCGCGCGGCGTACGGCCGGCGTGATCTCGTTGGCACGGCTCTGCGCCAGCCAACGCTTACGCTCGGCGGTATCCTTGGGCACCGTATCGAGCGTGCCATCCACCCACGGCAGCCATTCGTAGACCTGCGAGACGTGCGCATCCAGCGCCGCAACCTTCAGATCGAACACGTCGTCGATGCCGATGGCCACATCGGGACGAAACGGCGACGGCTTCTGAAAATGGTCTTCGTAGTAGAGGAACACCGGATTCTTGCGCAGCGGCGGCGTGTCGGGGCAAATGTTGGGAACCACTACCATATACGCAGCGTCCTGCACCAGCACGCCCGTATAACGGTGGTCCGGGTGATAGTCGTTGGGCCGCGGCGCGAGTACGATATCCGCGTTCCATTGGCGTATGCGGCGGATGATCTGCTCACGCACGGGGATGGTCGGCAGCAACTCGCCGTCATGATTATCCAGCACTTCGTATGTGATTCCCAGACGCCGCCCGGACTCCTCGGCTTCCGCGCGGCGGCGTTTGGCCAGCGCGCCGCCGCCCAGGCTTTGATGGCCGGCATCGCCATTGGTCACGGAAACGAACTTCACCGCGGCCCCCAGCGCGCGGAACTTGGCTGCCGTCCCAGCGGCGCGGATGTCGCAATCGTCCGGATGCGCGCCGAACGCGATCACGCGCAACGGGGCATCCTGCGCCATCAGCGCGGCCGCGGGCAGCAGCAGACAGAGACCCAGACGGAGCATGTTACACATCACCGAACTCGTCTTTCCAAACCGCCTCGCGCTTCTGGTAAAGCGCCGTGCGGCCCAGGATCGCGAACAGCGTGCTAATGGCCGAACGCTCGGCCACGTTCTCCACTTCGCCGTTTTGGATGCGCGTCAGAAAGGCTTCAATCGCATCGTTGGTGATGTCGCGCGGGGAAGTTATCGTCTCCGCTTCCTTGGGACCTTTGTGGTGAATCATGCGGGCGCGCGAAGTTTCGATCACACCTTTGGTGCCGGTGAACTCCTCGCCGACGCGCCCGAATCCGGGCGGGCTGATCTGGTTGGCTTCGAAATTCACATGGATGCCGTTGGGGAACTCGAACGACAGCGTGAGATGGTCCAAGATTTCCATTGAAGTGCGCACCTTGGTGCCGGCCATGCCGACGGCGCGGATGGGACGCGCGTCGAGGAACCAGTGCAGCACGTCGAAATTGTGGCAATCCTGCTCCACGATAAAGTCGCCCGAGTAATCGCGGTAGCAGAACCAGTTGCGCAGATGCTCGATCTGGGGGTCCGGGTAGGGCGCCCGCTTGAACGGATCGCCGCTGATCCAGAAGGCGCGGGCGTTCACCAGTTCGCCGATCTCACCCGCGCGGATGCGCTTGTAAGCTTCCAGGTAAACCGGACCGTAGCGCTGCTGGAATCCGACGGAGACGTTCTTCTTAGGATCGGCTTTGCGGCTGGCGGCGATGATCTTCGTAACGCCTTCGAGGTCGACCCCCATGGGCTTCTCGCAGTAGACGTGTTTGCGCGCCTCGATGGCGGCGGCCAGCATGCGCGGGTGCTCGAAGGGCGGGGTGGCGATGATGACGGCGTCCAGATCGGGGGCCGCCAGCAGTTTCTCGTAATCCTTGTAGACGGTGGGCTTTTCGATCTTGATTTTCTGCGTGCCGATTTCGATGCGGTCGTCGAACAGATCGCACAGCGCGGTGACGCGCGCACGGGGATCGGCATTGAAGATGGTGGCATCGTACTGGCCGCGTCCGCCGACGCCGATGAGGCCGACGGCGATTTTGGAATTCGCCTGCGAACCCCGCACGGATTCCGGGCGCACGATGGTGAAGCCGGCGGCTAACGCGGCGCCGGTCTTTTCGATGAGGTTTCGGCGAGTCATGATGGTAAGAGATCTCCTTAGCGGATTATACGTCAATGCTTGGGGGAGGCAGCGCATGGCGCTGCCCCCACTGTCCTACAAAAGGTCTTCGGGCGGCTTGGCCTCGGTGGCGTACATGCGTTGGCGCGCGTTGTGGTGGATTTCGCCGAGGTTCAATCCGGTAAGCGCGGTGGCGATGGCTCCCGTGACCAGCAACGGCAGCGTCAGGGCCAGGAACAGCACAATGGAAAAGTCTCCCGCATCGTTCCGTTCCACGCCGAAGACCTTCAGCGCGATCAAGCATGCCGCGTTGATCAGCCCGATATTGGCGGGCGCATTGGGGACCACGGTGCCCAGCCGCACGATAGCCAGCACCGCTACCGCATCCCAGGCGGACAGGTCCAACTGGAAGGCCTTCATCAGCGCCCAGTAGGAAAGTACCTGCAATACAAGGTATAGGAAGCTGACCGGCATCACGCGTGCGAGCGTCCGCCAGTTGCCCATGGTGTGCAGACCGTCGACCACGTGGCGCAAGACCGCGCCCCAACGGCTCTCGCGAACCATGGCGTGAGCATGAGTCTTGTGGATCATGATGTACGCCAGCAGCGCGATACCGCCGACCACCGCCACCTCCAGAATTCGCACCGTGTATGTCAGCCAGCCGGGGATTCCAGTCAGGTGCTGCGCCACGATGACGAACGACAGAACCATCCAAAAGCCGTCGATGAGGCGCTCGATGGCCGCCGATGCGAAGACCACCGAGATCAGTTGATCGTTCCAGTGGGCGACCAGATAGCAGCGGATCAGCTCGCCGACGCGCAAGGGCAATACTTCGTTGGCAAACAGCCCAACGAAAATAGCCTGCACGGTGCGCCAGAACGGCAAGCAGCTCACGGGGCGGTAGAGCAGCAGCCAGCGCCATGCCTGGCAGAGGTACACGGAGAGGTCCAGTGCCACACCGAGGGCCACCCATTGCCACTCGAGTTGGCGGAGTTGCGGAAGCAGATCGGCGATTTTGTAATTGTGGAAGACCCAGACCAGGCAGCCGGCGGAAATTGCGTAGCCCAGGACTTGGGGCGCCCAGTGGGGCATCTTGCGGCGCGCGTCCCAGGCGCGCGCCAGCCGGGACGGCATGCGGGGATCGGATGGGCGGGAGTGCTCGGTCGGTGGCGGACCCACGTGCCTATCATAGCTGGGCGCTTCGCTTGCATCTGACGCGAGTGAACCTACTCCCAGCGCAGCGCCCGCACAGGGTCGATGGTGGTGGCGCGGCGCGCGGGGAAATAGCCCGATACGGCCGCCACAACCACGATACCCGCGGCAGCCCCAGCCATGGTCGACAGGTCGGTAGCTTGAATTCCGAAGAGCTGCGCCTGGATCAGACGCGTGGCGGCCCAAGCGGCGCCGACGCCGATGGCGACGCCCACGGCCGCCAGCAGCAGCACTTCCCGCATCACCATCCAAACCACGGAGTCCGTATCCGCGCCCAGCGCCATGCGGATGCCGATCTCGCGGGTCCGGCGCGCCACCATGAATGCCATCACGCCATAGAGCCCCAACGCGGCCAGCAATGTGGAGACGCCGCCAAACACGGTCGATAGCGTCGCCAGCAGCCGCTCGATGAACAGATTGATCTCGATCTGGTCGTCCAGCGTGCGCAGGTCGTACATGGGCACTGCGGGATCGACTTCGCGCACCACGCGGCGAATAGTGTTGAACGCGTTGACGGGGTCGCCTTGCGCGCGCGCGTAGACGGTCATGCCGTTCACGAAATCCAGTTGCGTGTACGGAATGTACAGCTCGAAGGGCATTTCATCGGTCATGTTCTCGTATTTGGTGTCGGCGGCAACCCCCACGATTTCGATATCCATCTTGGTGCCCGGATCGATACCCATGCCGATGTGCCGGCCCAGCGGATTCACTCCGGCGAAATAGCGGTGGGCGAACTTCTGATTGACGATTCCCACTTTAGGCGCACCCACGACGTCTTTGAGAGTGAAATCCCTCCCCAGCAGAACCGGGATCTTCATGGCCGCGAAGTAATCGGTGGAACAATACTGCATGTGCGGATCGGGCGTCTCGCCTTGCTTGGGAGTGTAGCCCTCGACAGTGACCCAGTTGTCCCATTCGTCGTCTTGCATGACCGGTATCATAGCCAGCGTTTCGGTCTGGATACCGGGCACCGCTTTCAGGCGATCCCGCAGCCGGCGATAGTAGTCGAACGTCCAGGGCTTGTCGTAACGGTTCAGAGTGGGTTCGACGGCGAACGACATCAGCCCATGGACGTCGAAGCCCGGGTTCGTGAACTTGAGATTGTGAAGACTCTGCAGAAACAACCCAGCGCCGATCAGCAGCAGCAGCGACAGCGCCACTTGCGCCACCACCAGACCTTTGCGCAGCCGCACCGACCCGCCATGCAGCACCGCGTTAGCCTGGTCCTTGAGCGTATCGGCGAGGCGCGGCCGGGTGGATTGCAGCGCCGGTACAAGTCCGAATATTATGCCCGCCAGCATCGCGACCAGCGCGGTAAAGCCGAGCACCGTCCAATCCGGCGTGCTGGATAGAGATAGCGGCGTGCTGCCGGTGGGCAGAAAAGCGATGAGGGCCTGATCGATCGCGGCAGCCAACCCCACGCCGAGCGCGCCCCCAGCGGCGGTGAGCACCAGGCTTTCCACCAGCAATTGCCGGACCAGGCGCGCGCGACTGGCGCCCAGCGCGAGCCGCACGGCGATTTCCTTCTGCCGCGCCGACGCTCGTGCGATCAGCAGGTTGGCCAGGTTGGAACAGGCAATCAGCAGAACCAAGGCCACGATGGCCATCAGCGCCAGCAGGGGTTTTGAATAGGAGTCGCGCAGGTACGAGCGGCCCGTGGCTCCAGGCATCAGTTCCAGATGCATCTTCAGGAATTCGCTCTTCACAAATGGTGAGGCCTTGGCGAATTCCTTCTGCTGCACCTCCATATCGAGGATCTGGTGGAAGAGCGGTTGCAATCCGGCCTGCGCCTTCTCGCGCGTCATACCCGGCTTGAGCCGCCCAAAGACCTCGGTCCAGCGAAAACGGCGGGCGTTGAGGCGGTCGGAACTGCCACCCGGCGGCAGACTGCCTGTCATCGTGATCGGGATGCGAACTTGCGGCGCAAATCCGGGCTCCACGCCGTCAAAACCAGCCTGGCTGACGCCGATCACAGTGAGCGGATAGCCGTCCACCATGATTTTCTTACCCAGGATGCCGCGGTCGCCCGCGAAACGGCTCTTCCAGTAACCGTAGCTAAGAACCGCCAGGGGATGGCCGCCCTGATACAGATCGTCGGATGCCGTGAAGACGCGGCCGATTGCGGCGCCGATGCCCAGCACGCGGAAGAAATTGCCGGAAACCAATTCACCCGAGATGAGTTCGGTGCGCCCTGCAAATGAAGCGCTCATGGTGGTGGTATGCGTGCAAAACATTCCGGCGAACACCTGATTCTTGTCGCGGATATCCTGGTACATGGGGTATGAGATCTTATCGCGCCCGTTGTTTCCGCCGTAATGGCGGCCGCGCCCGGCCAGCATCACCAGTTGTTGGGGATCTTTCACGGCCAGGCGCCGCAGAATGAGCTGATGGATAAGCGTGAAGATCGCGGTATTGGCGCCGATTCCAAAAGCCAGCGAAAGAATAGCGACTGCGCTGAACAGCGGCGCTTTGCGAAGAGTGCGGAACGCGTAGCGGAGATCTTGCGGGAAA
Organism: Bryobacteraceae bacterium; assembly: GCA_049516155.1. Lineage (GTDB taxonomy): Bacteria > Acidobacteriota > Terriglobia > Bryobacterales > Bryobacteraceae > Bog-159. Next base: position 15,300 of record JBEKTJ010000113.1, on the reverse strand, counting down.
GCGGGCATGCTCGTTATACTGCGCGCACCGGAAAAAGTTACGAAAGGACGTGGCCAGCGTCCGTAACTTGCGGGCAACCGCGCGCGTCCTCCATCTTCGCGTCTCTCGCGCGGCCAGTTAACCAACAGTAAGTGGTGCTATTTGGTTGTGCTTTTTGTTACACTCAAAAACAACTGCGGTGACGGGAATTTCGATGCGATTACGCCGTATTATATTTCTGCTGATTGGCGCAGTGGCCTTGGCGCAGGATCCCGAGAAATTGGCGCCTTATTACCCGACTCCCGAAAGCATTGTAGTGAAGATGCTGGAACTGGGGGGACTCAAACCGGGCGAGAAGATGTTCGATCTGGGCAGCGGCGACGGACGCATCGTGATCGCGGCGGCCCAGAAGTTCCACGCCGAAGCCATTGGCGTGGAATTAGATAAAGATCTGTGCCGGCAAAGCCTGGAGCGTATCCGCAAACTCGGCTTGGAAAAGACCGCGCAGATTGTTAATGGAGATATTCTGAAGCAGGATTACAGTTCAGGGGATTTGATCACCGTATACCTATTGCCGAATTCCAACGATAAAGTGCAGCCGCTGCTAGAGCGGCAATTGAGAAAAGGAACGCGCGTCGTCGCGCACGATTTCGAATTCAGGGGCTGGACGCCGGCAAAGGTGGAAGACATCGAAGACGATGGCGAGGGCCGCAGTCATACACTTTTTCTATACCGGCGTTAGCTGCATGATGGGCACAAGTGCCAGGTAATATGGTTCCGCTGCCGGCCGCCTGGAGGCGCGTCTTGATATGGATGCGTCTGGCGTTTGCAGGTGGCGGATTGGCCAGCGGGCTACTGCTCCCTCCCCGCTCGACCCCGTGGGTGGTGGCCTCGGCCGTCGTTTATCTGGTGTTCAGCCTGGTGGTGCCACTTAGAAGGCAGAGCGGCCGCGCTTTCGCTCTGCTGGAACTCTTCGTGGATTTAGTCTATTTTCTGGTGTTGGTGAGCGCCGCCGTCGGATCCGTAATCTGGCTTCCCGCATTCTACTTTCTTTACATGCTGGCGGAGGCGGTGTTCGTGTACGGAGCGCCGGAAGTTTTGATTGTGGTGTTGGTGAGTGCGATCTTCTGCGTCGCCGTGCAATCCGATAGCGTGTTTCCGATCCGGCGTACGGCGGTAGTCACGGGCGCGCTGGCTTATGCGTTCGCGGTCTATAAGAAGCGCCTGGAATCGCGCATGCAGGCACTGGAGTGCGAAGCCAGCGAGACGCGGGAGGAGGCTCACCGCGCGCGCGAGGCGGAAAGGCAACGCATCGCCTCCGATTTCCATGACGGTCCCCTGCAAAGTTTCATCAGCCTGCAGATGCGGTTGGAGATTCTGCGGAAACTCCTGGAGCGGGATTCCGGCGCCGGCATGGACGACCTGCGCGGCCTGCAGGAGTTGGCGCAGCAACAAGTGAAGGAATTGCGCGCGTTCGTCCGGAGCATGCGTCCGCCCGATATGCAGGGATCTAATCTATACGCCACGGCGCGGCGGATTTGCGAAAACTTTCAGAAGGAGAGCGGTATTCCGGTTTCATTCGTAGGCGGCGAAGGACCCCTCAAGTTCCCCGAAGAAATGGCTTCGGAGGTGATCCAGATGCTGCGGGAGGCCCTGCACAACGTTCTGAAACACGCGGGAGCCACGCGCGTGGCCGTTTCGCTGGAGCGGGTGGCCAGGACGCTGGAGTTGTCGGTGGACGACAATGGCGGCGGCTTCCGTTTCTCCGGCGTCTATTCGTTGGATGAATTGGAACTGCTGCGCCTGGGGCCAGCCAGTTTTCAGCGGCGCGCGCGGGCGCTGAACGCGGAGATGACTCTGGAATCGCGGCCTGGGCGGGGCGCCGGCCTTAAGCTGCGCGTACCGATTCCATGAACGTCATTATGGCGATGCGTGCCGCTGGCGGCAGCGCGCTCGGACTGCTGGCCCTTACGTGTGGCGGATGCGGATATGCGGATTTCCGCCTTCCGGAGTTGGCGCCCGCCCAGCCGCAGGTGAGTTACGAATGGGAACCCCGCAACGCTCCGGTTTTGCCGCATGGCCGCCCCGGCGAGTGGGACTCGCACGATGCGTTGAATCCTTCGGTGGTACACCGCGGCACGGCTTATTACAACTTTTATTCGGGTTTCGACGGCAGCACGTGGCGCACGCTCCTGGCGACTTCCAGCGACGGCCTCACCTGGAAGAAGGAAGGCGTCGTGCTAGCGCCTGAGGCGCGTCTGGGCGAAGCGGGCTACATCGCGGCGAACGGCTCCGCCCTTTTCGACGGGGGCGAGTTTTCGTATTGGTATCAGGCCGGACCCAAGGAAGCGCCCCGGCTGGGATTGGCGCGCGCCAGCGACGGCCGTCACTGGCGCAAGGCGCGCTTTCCAGTGATGGATTTCGGTCCGCGCGGCAGTTGGGACGAACGCGGTCTGGCGGATCCCTACGCGATTAAGGTGGGAGGTTACTTCTACCTGTTCTATCTGGGCGAGGATCGCGCGCGGCGGCAGCGGTTGGGAGTGGCCCGTTCGCTCGACGGCGAACATTGGCAGAAGTTGCGGTCCAACCCGGTTTTGGAGTTGGGCAAGTACGGCAGCTTCGACGAAATGGGGCTGGGCGAGCCGGCCGTGTGGATCGCGCACGGCTATTATTGGATCCTGTATACCGGCCGCGACGCGCAGGAGAATCGGCGGCTGGGAATGGCGCGTTCCACTGACGGCGTGCATTGGGAGAAACTGCCGGCGGTTTTCAGCGGGCATGAAGCGTGGGATAGCCGGGTGGTTTGCGACCCCACCATCGAACTGATGGGGGGCCGGTTGACGGCATGGTTCGGGGGCGGGGATGCGCCCTCGCCGGACGAGAACCTCAACGGGCAGATCGGTGTGGCGACGCTGCATGCCCTGCATGCGGACGGCAAGCTGGCACAATGAAAGTATGAATGCGAACGGCATTCCGGAGGATGTAGCCGCTGCCATTGTGGAGTGCTGGCCGGATGGCGTGATTGAAGAATTCAACAGGGATGAGTCGTACTTTCACGACATTCGCGCGGCACTGGAGCGGGACTTGCGAAAGATTTCGGGCGCCGCGCTGATGTGGCAGACCGAAGCGGAGAACGACCGCACCTATTGGGACACCGATAGGGACGATGACGATGAGGACGAACTGCCGCCCGACCAGCCGGACTTTCAGTCGTATCACGTTTTCTTCGTGGCCCCGAAGGGCGGCGAGTTCGAATTCGAAACCGAGACCGAGTACCCGGAGCCGGAAGATCCGGAGGACCCCGACAGCGCACTGCGCACCGCGACGTACGCGGGCAAGGGCTGGTACGGTTGCTGCGTGGCGCTCTCTCTGGCCACTCCGTTCGCGTCCGTAAGGTTTTCCGAATATGCCCAATACGAGGATGGCGGCACTTTCGCGCCCGATCCGAACAGTATCCTGTACTCCGCCGAGACGGGAGCACCGGTGGATCTCGCTATGGCGCACCGGCAAGCCATAGGTGAAGGCGCGTTTGCCAAGCTGGAGAACCTGCGCGCGGCAATCGTCAAGGTACTGGCCAAACATGGCGTGGTAGTTTTGGATCAAGCTGTACTGGATCTGCCGGCGCCGGTTCTTAAGGCGGATGCCGACCTATACCTGGAAGGGAAGAAGCTGACGGTGCGGGATGCGTTTTTCTTCCGTGGAGTTTGAATGCGCGAGGGCATCGGGCTAATCCGCCGTGTGTTGCCGTGGCTAACCATCGGGGTGCTGGCCGCCATGCTCTACGATGGCTGGATCTTCTACTCGCGCTGGCGGAGCGTGCGGAAGGGCGAGCAGGCGCGCCAGGAAGAGGAAGCGCGGCGCGCCCGCGAGACGATCGATCTGATTGGCGGCACGGATTTCAGGATTATCAATTTCTATGCCGCACCGCAGGCGATCCGGCGCGGGGAACAAACCAAGATCTGTTTTGGTGTTTACGGCGCGAAGCGAGTCCGCATTGAGCCCGCGATTGGCGATTTACATCCGGCAGTAAGTTACTGTCAGCAGGTGGCGCCCCTTAAAGACACCGAATACAAGCTGATCGCCGAAGATGGCGCGGGGCACACCGCCACCGCGAACCTCGTGATCAAGGTGGTCCATTAGGGCGCCATTCTTTGCCAGTTGTCACGGATTCAGGCGGTCGGCTGGCGGGGCAGGGACTCGCGCCGCGCGCGCTTCGGCGGGTTTTCTATCCAAAGCAACCGCTTTGCTCCAGGCGGCGAGAGGCCCAAAAACGGGTTAGTGTCTCAGTTTGAATTTCTGAGCGCAGTCCGTCGGGCGAGTCGCGCGATTAAGCAGGAACGTACGTCAACCGAATCAAGTCATCGGCGATTAAATCGCTGGCCACCAAGTGGAGCGGCGGCCGGGGGCCGGCGAAGAATGGCTGGCCACCACCAAGCACGACGGGGCGGAGGTAGAGTCGATACTCATCGATAAGACCGGCTTCGGTCAGGCTTTGCGCCAAGACTGGTCCGCCAACGTGAATCTCGCCAGCCAACTCAGCCTTCAGCCCGCGTATCACCTTCTCGAAGTCATCCGCGACAAGCGTGGCGTTGGGGCCAACTGACTTGAGGGAACGCGACACGACCCACTTCGGCTGCCTCCGCCACGCCACCGCGAAGTCGCGATCCTCCGCGTCCCAATCAGGACGATCTTCGTCCCAATAACGCATGATCTCGTACATGTGGCGACCGTAGATGAAGCCCGTCAGGCCACGCACCAGCTCGATGAAGTGACAGAAGGCTGCGGGCGCAGGCGGCCCAAGCGCCATGTGGTCGACGTAGCCATCGAGGGACTGGTTCAATCCGTAGACAAGTTTTGCCATGCTGCAAATCTCCTCCCACCTTCTTCAGAATAGCTTGAGCCGACGCCGCGCGGAGGTGAGGTTGAACACTATCTGAGGGTCGAGCAAATCAGCGCCGATCAAAGATGCCAAATGACCCGCCCTGAATGGGCGGAGTAATCCCGTCGATGATGTGCTGCGTCGCCATGTCGATAGCCAGGTAGGAGAGTAGCGCTCCCGGTAAGAGGATCGTGAATAGGTCGGCGACGCCAATGAAGAAATCAGCGGGCTTGGCTGCCATGCGGGGAACCTCCCTGTCGTTCAATTCCGATCAGCTTCGCCGACTTGCGGACCAGCGCCTTAATGTCTTCAAAGGAGAGGATCGCTAAGGCCTCATCGTAAGAACACCAGCGGATCTTTCGTCCCCCACCGCCGCGCTCTCGGCTGACTCGCCGTCTTCAATATGGCCTTTCGGGAAGATCCAGTGCGTGGGATTGTCCTTGGCTGTCACTAGCAGCAATTGGGGCGTTCCCGCATGGTGATAGCGGACGACAATGCCACCAGCTTCTGCGACTGCGGACAAGTTCACCTCCGGGCATCGGCCCTACTGTTTCACACCGAAAGCATACACGTTGGAATCGTAAGTCGTCACAAATACCTTGCCGCCGGAGATCGAAATTCCGCTGAAGTGCGTCCAGCTTGGCATGGTCTCGCCGCTGGAATATAATTCCTTCCCGGTGGCCGCGTCGAATGCGTAGAGCACCGCGTGTCCCGTGTGCTTGGCGATGCGCTCGGCAGAACTATATAGCCCGCCCTCGGTCCCCTTGGACTGGCGCGCGAACTCGCCGTTCGAAATGGCAAATACCAGGCCACCCGCCACAATCGGCGGCTCGGGCAAATTCATGTCGCGCGAAATCCACGCGGGCGCCGCCTCGAACTTACCTTCCTTTTCGGTGACCCGGAAAGCCATGATGCTGCCGTTCGGCGCTTCGCCATTGGTCAGCGGGAATTTCGCGCCACTGGCCGGCGCTCCCGACGCCGGTGCGTAGAGCCAGCGGTTCTGCTGCTCATCTTCGGCTGTGGCGAATGCGCCCCAGAATCCGCGGCCCGCGAAATCGGCGTCTTCATTGGCCAGCACCGGACTGCGGTAGAGCGGTGTCTTATGGTCCGGACCGCCGATGTGCTCGGCATCCAGCAGGTAGACCACGCCTTCCTTGCCGCCGGCGGCTACCACCTCGTGTCCGCCGATGGAGAAAACGGTGGGCGATGTGGATCCCATGTCCAGATCCTTGCGCGTGAGGTAATTGTGATTCGCGGGAGTGAAGTAGTCCACCAGTTTCAGGTCTTTCGCCGATAACTGCAACACGGTGTCGGGGAACTGGCCTTTGGCGGCGTCGTAGGAGCCGTCGCCGGTCTGCGCGAACACCATGCCGTGCGTGCCGACGGCTACGCCCGCACGTCCCCAGATGCCGGCGCCGCCGTTAGCCGACTGGAAGAACTGGACGGGATGCTCCGGCACGCCGAGGTTCATGGCGTAAACGCCGGACTTCGCGCCGTTGCAGCCTTGCGAAGTGTTGGTGTACAGCACGTTGTTCACCAGATTCAGGCTCCAGTTCTTTGAGAACGGCGGCACGAACTTTTGCGGCGGAGTGCGATCCTCTCCGTTGATGACGTTCAGCGTGTGCAGCTTGCCGTCGCCGGCGATGACGAAAACGGTGGCGGCCAGCCCATCTTTGCGAATCAGCGGCGTGTCGTTCAATGCGTTGGGACAAAGCCAGAAGGGCTGCTGGTGCGGTTTGCTCTCCGCCTCAAACGACTTTTTCCAGATTAGTTTGCCGCTATCGGCATCCAGCGCGAATAGGTTGTCTGAAGCGCCGCCCACAAGCACGATTTCCGCCATGCCCTTATCGGTGGTGACCCATTCGACGTTGACCGGCGCGGTGAGCGAATTCAACTCGCGGGGCTGGTTGTCGAGATGCGCCTTCCAAATCAGCGTGATGGATTTTGCGTTGTCGCGGTTGATGTCCGTTTCCTTCGGGCTCCAGCCGGTGCGCTGCGGATCATGGCCGTAGGAGAGCCAGTTATCGGCGACCGAATGCGAAATCCACAACATCGCCAGGCATGCTGTAAGTGCAATTCTTGTTTTCATTGCTGTTGTCCCAACTTCTGTTTCAAATATTCCTCGTACTCTTTCTTTAGCGCGGGGTCTCGCGGACTGGGATATATGTCGGTCGATTTATACTTACCGGTCTTGAATTTCATTTGCGTCCACTCGTCGTGGATGTGCGTCACATCGGCCTTGTCCACCACCTGCTTCACCATTTGCGGAGGGATGAAATAGACGCCTTCGCTATCGCCGAATACCACATCGCCGGGCATGACCGTGGCGCCGCCGATGCGGACGGGAACGTTGATGCCGGTCAGCATGACATTGCGGATCGGCGTGGGGTGTACACCGCGGCAGTACACCGACATATCGATGGGCTGGATGCCTTCCAGGTCGCGGATGGCGCCATCCACCACCAAGCCGGTTCCGGTAATGGCATATATATATGTTGCCAGGTTATCGCCGACGACGGTGCCCTCCTCGACTTTGCCGAACAGGTCTGCCACCAGCACATCGCCAGGCTTTAGCAGGTCGAGGACCCGCTGGTTGCCATTGTCGCGGAGCCCTTTAGCCTTTGCGTCGGCCTCCATGATGTCGGCGATGTCGGGGCGCGCGGGCATGAATTGGACTGTCACCGCGCGGCCCACCAGCTTGCGATTGGGATGCAGGATGCGCCAGTTTCCTTCGTACTGATTGCGAAAACCGCCTCCGGGCAGCACGGCCCAGACTTCCTCGGCGGAGAGGCCCTTCACTTTTTCCAAAATGGCGTCGGGCACTTTGGGACGGCCGTCTTCGAAGCGGTCGAACGGGTTGTGGGAGGTGTACTTCAACATTTCATCGTGCGTGAAAGTGAAGACCTGCGCGTGCGCCGATGACAGGAGGAGCGGCAGCGCCAGGAGATTGGCGAAGAACTTCATGCCGTGAAATGTAGCACAGCGCGGGCGAAGAGGGACGCCCATCCGGCGTCCCTACTCCAGGCAGAGCAGCGCGACGCGGGGAGGGTTTGACGTTCAAGCTTCGGCTGCAACCGCTTCTTTGGCCTTGGCGGCAACGACCCTGACCGGCGTTGCTCTCTCCCTAATATCGGAAAGAGCCATCGAGAGTCAGATCAGGTCCTTCGGACCTTAGATCGCTGCCAGTCGCGCCGACCAAGCCCGCCTCCGCCGTGGTAGTCACGTCGATGTTGCGCCGCCGGAGGCCAGCCGCCATAGGCGTTGAGATGTGTTCGTCGAGGTGAAAACGGATGGACACCGGTTAAGACGCTTCTTACAGGCGTTCCCGGCGCAACTTTAGTTCGAGTTGGGATGGATTGTTAAGGCAGGCCTTGTTGCCGCAAACGCCTGGCGTTCTTTCGATCCGGCCGTCCCTGGAGATGGTCATGCGTTAAGTATAAACCCGGCCGTAACGGGACCGTGACAGCGGAACGATGTGGGACCATGAGGGGAGCAACCCCGCGCCGACATTATGGATGCACTGACGATTCACCGCCTGCATTTCGCCTTCACCGTTACGTTCCACTACCTCTTTCCGCAACTGACCATGGGGCTGGCGCTGCTGCTGGTGGCGCTGAAGACCATGGCGCTACGCACCGGCGACGAGCATTACAATCGCGCGGCACGATTTTGGGCGCGGATCTTCGCCGTCAACTTCGCCATGGGCGTGGTAACGGGCATCCCGATGGAGTTCCAGTTTGGCGCCAACTGGTCGCGCTTTTCAAAGTCCGCCGGCGGGGTGATCGGGCAGACGCTGGCCATGGAAGGGGTATTTTCGTTTTTTCTGGAGTCGAGTTTCCTGGGCCTGTTTTTGTTCGGCGAAAAGAAGCTGGGACCGAGGGGGCACTGGCTGGCGGGCTTCCTGGTTTTCCTGGGATCGTGGCTTTCCGGATTCTTCATCGTGGCCACCGACGCCTGGATGCAGCATCCGGTGGGCTACGCGTTGGGGCCTGGCGGCGAGATTCGGCTGTCAAGCTTTTGGGGCTTGCTGCTGAACCCCTGGCTGTTGTGGCAGTATCTGCATAACATGTTCGGCGCGGTGGTCACCGGCAGCTTCGCCATGGCGGCGGTGGGCGCGTTTTACTTGCTGGTGAAGCGGCAGGAGCGGTACGGGCAGACGTTCGTGCGGCTGGGCGTGATTGCGGGTATTGCGGCGACGGTGCTGATGCTGTTTCCCACCGGCGACCAGCAAGGCAAGAACATCGCGTTCCATCAGCCGCCCACCCTAGCCGCCATGGAAGGGCTATTCAAGACCGAGACGGGCGCACCGCTGGCGCTCATCGGGCAGCCGGACGTGGAGAAGCACCGGCTGGACAACCCTTTGGTGGTGCCGCGCGCGTTGAGCTTCCTCACCTATCAACGCTGGAAGGCGCAAGTGAGAGGCCTGGACGCCTTTCCGCCCGACCGCTGGCCGGATAACATCCCGCTGCTGTACTTCAGCTATCACATCATGGTGGGGCTGGGGACCATTTTCATCGGGGTGATGGCGCTGGCCGCGATCTGGCTGTGGCGCGGCCGGTTGTTCGCGCAACCCAAGCTGCTGTGGCTGTTGATGCTGTCCGCGCCGTTCCCGTACATCGCCAACACGGCGGGATGGATCACGGCCGAAGCCGGGCGGCAGCCGTGGCTGATCTATGGCCTGATGCGCACCCCCGAGGGCGTGTCGCCGCATGTTTCCGCCGGCAACGCACTGTTCACCCTGATCGGGTTCATGGGCATGTACGTGGTCTTGGCCATACTGTTTCTGCTGCTGGTGTATCGCGCGATCGACCACGGACCGGAGGCGGAGTGATGCAGACGATCTGGTTCATGCTGGTGGCGGTGATGATCGCCGTGTACGTGGTGCTGGACGGGTTCGACTTGGGAGCGGGCATTGTGCAGCTTCTGGTGGCGCGCACGGACGGCGAACGGCGGCAGGTGCTGCGCTCCATCGGTCCGGTGTGGGATGGCAACGAAGTATGGCTGTTGGCCGGCGGCGGCACGCTGTACTTCGCGTTTCCGGCGCTGTATGCATCCAGCTTCAGCGGATTCTATCTGCCGCTGATGATGGTCTTGTGGCTGCTGATTCTGCGCGGCATTTCGATCGAGTTTCGGAATCACATCGACAGCCTGGTATGGAAGCCGTTCTGGGACGTGGTGTTCGGTGGGGCGAGCGCGCTGCTGGCCATCTTCTTCGGCGCGGCGCTGGGCAACGTAGTGCGGGGCGTGCCACTCGACAATGCCAATGAGTTCTTCCTGCCGCTGTGGACGAACTTCGGCATTGGACGCGAGGTGGGCATTCTGGACTGGTACACCGTGCTGGTGGCGATAGCGGCATTCGCGACGCTGACGGCGCATGGCGCGCTGTGGGTGGCGCTGAAGACCGAGGGCGAATTGGAACGGCGCGCGCGCAAGGTGGCGCAGGCGGGCTGGTGGGGATTGTTGCCTCTGACGACGGCGATCACCTGGTGCAGTTTCGCGATCCAGCCACGGATCGGCCAGAGCTTCGGCGCGCGGCCATGGGGTTACGTGTTTCCTTTGCTGGCAGTGCTTGGGCTGATCGGCATGCGCGCGCTGCAACGGCGGAGCGTCGCGCCATTCTTGTGCTCGTCGCTGTTCATTGTGGGGATGCTGACCAGCGCAGCATTCGGGCTGTATCCTTTTGTGCTGCCATCGAATTTGGACCCGCGGCTGGGGCTGACGGTCGACAACGCGGCTGCCGCGCCATATGGATTGAAGGTCGGCCTGGCTTGGTTCATTCCGGGAATGCTGCTGGCGACGGGCTACTTCGTGTATACGTATCGGAGCTTCGCGGGGAAGATATCCCTGGAGGACGAGGGCCACTGAGCGCTAAACTGGACAGACATGCCCACGGTGCAGCGCGTGACACCAAAAAAGACCCGGCCCGCGGCGGCGACGGCGAAGATCGCGGCCGCGCCTGAAGTTCCGCCCCTGAATTCGCCGCAACTCTACATCAACCGCGAGCTGAGTCTGCTGGCCTTCCAGTCCCGGGTTTTGGAGGAGGCCGAGGACGAACGGAACCCGCTGTTGGAGAGGGTTAAGTTTCTCTCCATTGTAGGCTCCAACATGGACGAGTTTTTCATGGTGCGGGTGGCCGGTTTGATCGATCAGGTGGATGCTGGAATTCCTGACGTGGGCCCGGACGGGATGCATGTCACGGCGCAGTTGGTGGCTATCCGCCGCGAAGTGAAAAAGCTGTTGGCCGAGGCGCACAAATGCCTGAACGACCAACTGCTGCCGGCGCTGGCCGAAGCCGGAATTCAAATTCTGGATTACGCCGCGCTGAACGAGAAGCAACTGGCCATCGCCAATGCTTATTTCAACGAGACCGCGTTTCCAGTGCTGACGCCACTGGCTTTCGATCCCGGCCGTCCGTTTCCGCATATCTCGAACCTCAGTTTAAACCTAGCCGTGCTAATCCGCGACAAAGACGGCGTGGAACACTTCGCGCGCGTGAAGATTCCGGATTCGCTACCGCAATTCATCCCTCTAAAGCGGCCGCGCAAGAAGATCCGCAAGCGTCCGCCGCGCGAGGAGACTTTCGTCTGGCTGGAGCAGGTGATTTCGGCCAATCTGCCGGCGCTGTTTCGCGGTATGGACGTGATCGAGGCGCATCCTTTCCACGTGACGCGCGACGCCGATATCGCCATCAAGGAACTGGAAGCCGAGGACTTACTCGAGACTATCGAAGAAGGCGTGCGGCAACGGCGCTTCGGCAGCGTGGTGCGGCTGATGGTTTCCGACGACATGCCGGCGCACATTCTGGACATCCTGGTGAACAATCTGGAAATCGACGCCAGCCAGGTGTATCGCGTGCACGGTCCGTTGTCGCTGAGCCGGCTGATGCACCTGTATGCGCTCGACCGGCCGGATCTGAAGGACGCTCCCTTCATGCCCGCGGTGCCCAAGACGCTGGCGGCGGCTACCGCGGAAGAAGACGTTTTTGCGCTGATCCGGCGCCAGAATATTCTGCTGCACCATCCGTTCGATTCGTTCCAGCCGGTGGTGGATTTCCTGAAGAAGGCGGCCAGAGATCCGAACGTACTGGCCATCAAGATGGTGCTGTATCGCATCGGCCGGAATTCGCCGGTGGTGGAAGCGCTGCTGGAGGCGAACGAAGAAGGCAAGCAGGTGGCCGTGCTGGTGGAGTTGAAAGCGCGGTTCGACGAAGAGAGCAACATCGAGTGGGCCCGCGCGCTGGAAAAAGAAGGCGTACACGTGGTGTATGGGCTGCTGGGGCTGAAGACGCATTGCAAGCTGCTGATGGTGGTGCGGCGGGAAGCGGGCGCCATCCGCCGTTATATTCACCTGGCGACGGGCAACTACAACGTGGTGACGGCGCATTTGTACACCGATATCGGCATGCTCACGTGCGACGACGAAATTGGATCGGACGCGACCGACCTGTTCAATTATCTAACTGGATACTCGGCCAAGAAAGACTATCAGAAGCTGCTGGTTTCGCCGGTGAACTTGCGTGAGCGCTTCGAGGGCATGATTAAGCGCGAGATCGCACTGCAGGCCAAGGGCGAGAAGGGACACTTGATCTTCAAGATGAACGCGCTGGTGGATCCGCAGGTGATCCGGCTGCTGTATATGGCGTCGCAGGCGGGCGTGAAAGTCGATCTGCTGGTGCGTGGCATTTGCTGCCTGCGGCCGGGGATTGCGGGTGTCAGCGACAACATCCAGGTAGCCAGCGTGGTGGGGCGTTTTCTGGAACACAGCCGCATTTACTACTTCCGCAATGGCGGGAAGGAAGAGATCTATCTGGGCAGCGCGGATTTGATGCCGCGGAACCTGGACCGCCGGGTGGAAGTGCTGTTTCCGGTGGAAGGTACGGAGTTAGTGAAGCACGTGCGGGATGAAATTCTGGCGGTTTATTTGACTGACAGTGTCAAGGGGCGGCAGATGAAGAGCGATGGGAGTTACGCGCGGCGGACGGCGCCGGGGGGCAAGCGGGCGGTGAATACGCAGGAGTGGTTGTTGAGGCAAGCGGCGAGGTAGAAGATAGGAGACAGAAGACAGGAGTCAGGAGTCAGAAGACAGAATCCCGGGTTGTTGCTGGGTTAGGCAGTGCAGCGTTCCTAGTCCCCACACTAACTCTACGGCGTTGATGCCCGTCACTTCGCGGTTCGGCAAGAGGCGGGATAGGGTGTTTAGGGCGATGCGGTCGTTCGGATCGTTGAAGGTGGGCACCAGCACTAGTCCGTTTGCGATGTAGAAGTTTGCATAGCTTGCCGGCAGGCGGCGGCCGTTGAAGATCAGCGGGGCGGGCATGGGTAACTTTGCCACGCGCAAGAGTTGGCCGCTAAGGATGCGGAAGTTTTCGCGGAGCGGTTCATAGTTTGGATCGGTGGGATCGGATTCGGAAGCTATGACAACTGTGTCGGGAGATACGAAGCGGGCTAAGTCGTCCACGTGGCCGTGGGTATCGTCTCCGGCGATCCCGTTTCGCAGCCAGATGACTTTGCGCGCGCCTAAGTAGTCCCGCAGGGCTTTCTCGATTTGGCGGCGAGTCAGTTGCGGATTGCGCGCCTGCACGGGACTTAGCAGGCACTCTTCCGTAGTGAGCAACATGCCGCTGCCATTCACGTCGATGCTGCCGCCTTCCAGCACCAAGCCCGGCTCCCAGGCGCGTAGCTTCAGGGCCGCCGCCAGCGTGGCGGGGATGGCGGCGTCGTTGGACCAATCGTCATACTTGGCCCAGCCGTTGAAGCGCCAGTTAGTCAGTGCGATTTCGGCTTTATGATGGCCGCGATTCTTGACGAACAGCGGGCAGTAGTCGCGCGTCCAGCTTCGGTCGGTAGGCGCGTGGAAGAACTCGACCGCCGCCAGGTTGGCGTCCGCCTTGCGCAGGATACGGCGCGCGGCCTCTTCGGCGGGGCGGTCCTTAATGAGAATGCGCACGCGCTCGACGCGGGCGATCTTGCGCACGATTTCGGCATAGACCCACGGAATGGGGGCGAAACGGCCCGGCCAATCGTCGCGATTGTGCGGCCACGCGATCCAGGTAGCCTCGTGCGGCTCCCATTCGGCGGGCATGCGGAAGCCCAGTGCGCGCGGAGTGCCGGGCATCAGTCGATCACGCGCTGGGTGATGGGGCCGTACGCGTCGATGCGCCGATCGCGCAGGAAGGGCCAGTTGCGCCGCACCTCTTCAATGCGGCGCGTGTCGCACTCCGCGATCAGGATTTCCTCGCGATCGTGCGCGGCTTCGGCGACCATCTGGCCGAAAGGATCGGCCACGAACGATGCGCCCCAAAATTCCAGGCCGTTATCCGGCGGACCTTCGTAGCCCACGCGATTCACGGCCGCCACGTAGATGCCGTTGGCGATGGCGTGCGCGCGCTGGATGGTGCGCCAGGCGTCGTGCTGGGCGGCGCCGAATTCCGCCTTCTCCGCGGGATGCCAGCCGATGGCGGTCGGGTAGAACAGCACCTGCGCGCCGGAGAGGGCGGCCAGGCGGGCGGCTTCCGGATACCACTGGTCCCAGCAGACCAGCGCGGCGATGCGGCCGAAGCGCGTATCGAAGCTGCGAAAACCCAGATCGCCGGGAGTGAAGTAATACTTTTCGAGAAAGAGCGGGTCGTCGGGGATGTGCATCTTGCGATAGATGCCCAGGAGCGCGCCATCGGCGTCGATGATGGCGGCGGTATTGTGATAGACGCCCGCAGTGCGCCGCTCGAACAGGGGCCCGACGACGACTACGCCCAGTTCGGCGGCCAGGCGGCTGAGGGCGGCGGTGGATGGGCCGGGGATGGGCTCGGCCAGATCGAAGAGGGCGGCGTTCTCTTCGCGGCAGAAATACTGCGAACGGAAGAGTTCCTGGAGGCAGACGATTTGCGCGCCACGGGCGGCGGCTTCGCGGATGCGCCATTCGGCTTTGGCGAGGTTTTCGTTGGGGTCGAGGGAGCAGGCCATCTGGATGAGGCCGATGCGGAATTTGGCGGGGGGCACGTTTTTATTTTGGCACGCTTTGCGTGCCGGGGCTGGGGGTTGGGGTTGTGTCCGGCCTTGGGAGGACTTGGTACGCGATTGTGCGTTCTTGTTGAAAAACACTTGTTGAAAACAAAGGATCGGCTTGGGTTCGTACGGTAAAATGCGTGCGGGTCGCTTGGCTGCGGTTGAAAATGTCAAAGAGCTTGGGTGGTTCCGGCATAACACCTTGCGGCGAGTGCGGGAAGCCAATGGAGAGCGTGGTTATCTCTTGGTCCGATGTAAGAATAGCATGGGGTTGGGTGAAGATTAGCGGCGCGGGGCGTGGTTGGCATTGTTTTGAGGCGGTTGGAGAGAATGGAGTCGAGTGATCGGTCGGACCAAAATTTTTCGAACGCGCCTCCGGCGCGTTGAAAGGGAAAAAGGGAAAAAGGATCAAGGGACTACTTCCCGGACGCAACGGAAACC
>JBEKTJ010000112.1:0-21408 GCA_049516155.1 Bryobacteraceae bacterium | reverse complement strand
CGCCGCCAACGTGCACTTCGAGGATCGCTTCGAGAATGGACGCATGACTTTCGACTACCGGTTGCATGCGGGGGTGGTGGAAAAAAGCAATGCGCTGGAGTTGATGCGGTCGGTCGGGCTGGAAGTGTAGCACCTGATCACGATCGACTGGGAGAGGGCGGCTTGGGTGTACAACTTGCCACACCCGGCCTTGCGCGCCAAGAAAGAAACCCGCGAATCGTCACTTTCATGTCGCACACCACCAAAAGATAACAAAAATTTCGCTGCGAAGCGATTAGTGCTATACTTGCCAGTTTCTCGGTACTAGGGATTCCGGGACGATAGCCGACAAGAAACTAAAATGCGACAAATTTCCGACAACCGGACGAGAATAAATCCAAAAAGGAAAACTGAATGATTCGAAACTTACGCAGGTCTTTGCTAACGATCGTCGCGCTTGTGCCGGTCGTCAATATCGTTTGCCAAGCGCAACCACTGCCTTGTTTAACGCGTCATGTGCGCGCTGAAGTCCTGAATGGGCAGGCCAAGCCCGTCGCACAGTTAACCTCAAACCAGACCATGACCCTGGACGTTGTTCTGGCGTTGAGCGACCAGGCGGGACTCGATGCATTTCTGAAGGAACTCTACGATCCGGCCAGCCTGATCTACCGGCATTTCCTCACCGTGCCGGAGTTCACTGCACAGTTTGGGCCCAGCCAGTCGGACTATAACGCCGTGGTGGCTTTCGCCCAAGCCAATGGCTTCTCAGTCGTCGGCGGCACTCGCGACGGCATGGACGTACAGATCAAGGGCCCTGTTTCGGCCGTCCAGACCGCTTTCCATGTAACCGTCAGCAATTATCAGGACCCCACAGGTCGCATATTCTATGCCATAGACCGCGAGCCCACCGTAAACCTGCCGTTCCAGCTCTGGCACATCTCCGGTTTGGACAACGACTCCAACCCGCATCCCATGTTCGTCAAGAAGAGCGACTACGCAAAGGCCCACGGTATGGACGTCGAGGCCGTATCGCCCGATGCCACCACCGGCTCCGGCCCCTCGGCTTCCTTCTTGGGCAGCGACATGCGCGCAGCCTACTACGGCGGGACGGCCCTCACCGGCGCCGGCCAGAACCTCGGACTCTTCGAATATCTAGGCACCGACTTGACCGACTTGACGACCTATTTCAAGAACGTCGGCCAAACCAATAATGTACCCATAACCTTGCTGTCCACGGACGGCACCAGTACATCCTGCGTGGATTCGAGAGCCGGCGGCGACTGTGACGACACCGAGCAGACGCTCGACATGACCCAGGCGATCGGCATGGCTCCGGGGCTGGCCAGCCTGGTGATGTACGTCGGATCTACCGATACCGCAATCATCAGCGCGATGACCACGCACAGCCCGCTGCCGACCACCATCGGCTGTTCGTGGGGCTGGACGCCGGCGGACGCATCCACCCTCGACCCGTACTTCGAGAAGATGGCGGCGCAAGGCCAGAACTTCTTTGCGGCTTCGGGCGACTCCTCCACATGGTCTTCGAGCAATGAGGCATGGCCGGCGGACGATGCGAATGTCGTTTCCGTGGGGGGCACGGACTTGGTAACCGCCAGCGCGGCGGGTCCCTGGAAGTCGGAAACCGCATGGTCCGACAGCGGCGGCGGCATTTCACCGGACAGCATCCCCATCCCCGCGTGGCAGAAGCTCTCCGGCGTGATCAACTCCAGCAACAAGGGATCGACCACCCTCCGCAACGGCCCGGACGTCTCCGCAAACGCGAACTTTACATTTTATGTCTGCGCCGACCAAACCACTTGCACCGCGAACGAATACGGCGGCACCAGTTTCGCCACCCCCATGTGGGCCGGCTACATCGCCCTGGTCAATCAGCAGTTAGTGACGAACGGCCAGCCGACCATCGGCTTCTTGAACCCGACGATCTACGCCCAGAATGTGACGTCCGTCTATGATACGGACTTCCACGACATCACCAGCGGCACATCCGGCAGCTATTCGGCGGTGACCGGCTACGATCTGGTGACCGGTTGGGGCAGTCCCAACACCGGGCTGATCGCCGCCCTCTCCGGACCCGCGACTCCCGGCTTCAGCCTGTCGGCCTCCCCCACTTCGGTCTCGGTGGTCCAGGGCAGCTCGGGAACGTCTACCATTACCAGTACGGTCTCGGGCGGCTTCGATTCCGCCGTTGCTTTGACTGCCAGCGGCCAGCCAACCGGTGTGACCGTGGGCTTCAGCCCAAGCTCGATTACCGGTACCGGCACTTCCACCATGACCATGACGGTAGCCTCTACCACTGCCACTGGCGCCTATAGCATTACGGTGAAGGGAACCTCCGGCAGCACCACTGAAACCACCGCGGTATCGCTGACGGTAACCGCAACAGCGAGTCCAGCCTTCACTATTTCCGCTTCACCCACCTCAGTTTCTGTGGTGCAGGGCAGCAGCGGCACTTCTACGATTACAACCAGCGTGTCCGGCGGCTTCGACTCGGCGATCGCCTTGACTGCGAGCGGCCAGCCCACAGGCGTCACTGTGAGCTTCAATCCCACGTCCATCGCGGCTCCGGGTTCAGGCGCCTCAACCATGACCCTGACAGTGGCGTCAACCGCCGCGACCGGCACCTACACCATTACGGCTACGGGCACCGGCGGCGGAATCACGCATACGGCGACCGTATCGCTCACCGTGACGGCGGCGGCCAGCGGCGCCTTCACCATCTCCGTCTCGCCCACGTCGGGATACCTTTACCGGGGTCAGAGCGGCTATGCCGTGGTGACCACAAAGGTTTCCGGCGGCTTCGACTCGGCCATTGCCCTGTCTGCCACGGGCGTGCCTGCCGGCGTCACCTCCAGCTTCAGCCCGGCATCCATCGCTGCACCGGGTTCGGGATCCTCCGAGTTCCTCCTGACCGTGTCCGGCACCGCCGCGTTTGGCACCTACCCGATCACCATAACAGGTACGGGCGGAGGCCTTACGCATACCACGGTGCTCACTTTCGAGGTCGCACCGCGCTAACCCTCTTTGTGCCAGGGGCGGGTCCCTCGGGACCGCCCCACGGCATGGAGGGCGGGCAATCCTGCCCGCAGCCGGCTTTCAGCCGGCTTGTCAAATTGTTATCGGGGACATACGGTTACCGGGCGCGCCGCTCTTCCCCCCAAATCGCGCCATCCGGGCCCGAAAGCGCACGGAAAATCTGATAATAGCGGGCGGCCTCTGCGCGATGGCCCTCCCGATCGAGCACCACCCCGCGCAAGAAAAACAAACGCGGAAAGTAGAGCGACGAGAACATGGGCAGGCCGGAAGCTTGCGGCAACGGCGTTAGTCGCAGCAATGGTTGGGCGCGCTGCCAATCGCCCGACTCTTCGTAGGCCCACGCCAGCAGCACGGCCAAGCCGTCGTCCTGTTCACCGGTAGGCAGCCGGTAAAGATCCTGAAGTGCTTGTACCGCAGGCTGAAACTGCCTGGCGAATAGCAGCGTGTAGGCCCGCGCATACTCCTTCAGGGGAGATTGCGCCGGCAGCGGCAGGGCTTCCGGCTGGGCCGCCTGGGCCACGGACGCTACCAACTCGGCCATCGGAGAGGCTGCCGGGGTGGCCTCGGCCACCGCTTTGCGGCTGTGTTCGGCGGCTCCCGCACGGTCTCCTAAATCCAGAAGCCAGATGGCTTCCAACGCATCCGCACGGCAGGCAACTTCACGTCCCGCTGGGCCGGCATCGGCTCGGCGCATCGCCAAAGCCAGACCGTCCAGGGCGGCGGTGGCCGCGCGTCGGGCGCCGGTCTGCCACTTCCACGCCGCCGCGTGATACGCCGCGAAAGGATCGTGTGCCGCCTGCCGCCCCGCGAGGTAACGGTTGAACAGCGCCGTGGCGCCCGCGACATCGCCCG
Source organism: Bryobacteraceae bacterium (assembly GCA_049516155.1). Taxonomy (GTDB): domain Bacteria; phylum Acidobacteriota; class Terriglobia; order Bryobacterales; family Bryobacteraceae; genus Bog-159. Next base: position 17,523 of record JBEKTJ010000112.1, on the reverse strand, counting down.
TCATCAGGCGCGCCTGCGCGGCTTTCATCGTTTCGCCGCCGTTTAGAAATCCCGGCGCCTTGTTCTGCGCCGCCAGATAAAATTGCTCCGCCTCGGCAAAATGCCCCAGCGCGAAGTGCGCGTCACCCAGCGAATCGAGCGGATTCGGCTGGTTCGGACGCAACTGCTCATAACCGCGCAACACCCGTATGGCCGTGGGCAAATCCCCGGAATAGGCGGCGGCGTAGCCCATGGCATTCAGCGCATGCACATCCTCGGGCCGTATGGAGAGTGCGCGGCGGAATTCCACGATGGCGCCGTCGAAGTCGCGCACGCTCATCAGCGCTTCGGCCAGCGCGCGATGGTGATTTGGGTCTGCCGGATCCAGGTGGGCCAGTTCGCGCCGCGCCTCGAGTTGGGCATGAAAATCGCCGGCCAGAGCGCCCGCGCCGAGGTCCAATTGCGCCCGGTCCAGCGCGGAAATCCGGTGCGTACGGGACTGCTCCACGATCCGGTCCGCTAAGGCGCGGTTTCGCTCGCCGATCGCCGCATCCAGCCAGGCAACGTAGGCGCGCCCAAAATCCGGGTCGTCCGTGGCCGCTTGGGCGAAAAGCCCGGGATCCGCAACCGGCGCTTCCAAGCCGGCAATATAATCGCGCAACGCCTGCGGATTTCGTGTGCCGAACGGATGTGTCCCGCCCAACTGCCGGGCCAGCGCCTCGGCCACCGGAAAGACGCCGTCGCTCGCGGCGCCGCTGGCCGAAGCCACTAGCGTCATCTTGTGCGTGGTCAGATCTTCCTCGGAGGCGGTGGCGCGCAGTACGCCATTAACTATGGAGAAGTCGCCATAGACAAGCTGATTGGCGCCCGCTACCAGCGCTTCAGCGCTCTCGGCGGAGATACCCGGCGCGCCCGGCCGCTTGCCCAGCGCAGCGTCGAAGGAGTGCAGCGCATGCCACTGGATGGCGTAGCGTTGCGGCGACCCTTGCAGGTTTCCCGCTAGAATCTCGGCAAAGGCGCGGCCCATCCAGTCGAGAGATGCGTCGGACGAGAGGTTTTCAAAGCGCAGCACGGCGACTTGCGGCACGGTCTGTTGGCTATCGCGGCGGGCGCACCCACTCAGGCACAACAACAGGATTACAAGTCGTCGGGCGGCCAATCGTGGATGCGATCTGGCTTTCAGCCGGCCTGGACCTGCTGCAAAGTGCGTCCGCCCCACTGCTATAGTACGCGCGGCTCCAGCGTGAGCAGCTCCTTGAATTCCGGCAGGTCGCGCAGAGTGGCGAACTCGGGATCCTGCAGGAACTTCTTACGGTCGGTGAAACCCTCTTCCAGGGCCTTCCGGATATACTGCAGGGCGCGGTCCTGCTGGCCCTGCTTGGCATATATCTTGGCCAGATAGTAGTGGAACTTGGCGCGCTCTTCAACCGTGCGCTCCTGCAACAGTACGCCATAGGTATTGCGGTGCTCGAAGACTTCAGGGTCGAGTTGGAACGCCGTGTTGTAGGCTTCCCATGCCTCTTTGTATTTCTTTTCGGCAAAGAACGCGGTGCCCAGGTTGCTGTAAATGGACGCGGAGCCGGGCGCCAGCTTCAACGCATGCTTGTATGAGCCGGTAGCTTTGCTATAGCGCTTTTCCGCGTAATAAATGGTGCCCAGATTGTTGATCGCCTCGGCGTACTTCGCGTCCAGGCGAATGGCGCGCCGGTAGCGCTTCATGGCCGCATCCAATTGCATCATTTGATGGTAGGCGATACCCAGCTTGTTCCACACGACGGCGGAATCCTGTGGGGCCTGTTCATACGACTCAATGGCTTCGCGATACATCTTGCGGGCCATATAGACGTCGCCCCGGTCCTCCGGCTTTAGCGGCGGGAGGGCTGCACTAGGGGTCTCGGATAAGGTTGGTTTGGCGGGCTGAGCGTCCAGAGCAGGTTTGACATCCTGCGCAATAGCGATCCCGGAAATCAGGCACGCGCCGCAAAGAACGACAAGGTTGTGAGCGGAAAGCATTACGGGCCTCCCCTTTTGCTCTATTTAAACACACCTAGCAGCCGCCGGAAAAGACTTTTCTTTTCCTTTGGTTTTTCGGCCTTTTGGGCGGTCTGCTCCGGCGGGGGCTGTACAGGTGCCGTTTGGCGTGCCGCGAAGGCCGGCGGCGGCGCGCCAACGTGCGGCGGCGCCACTGCGCCCTCCGGACCCGCTGTCGAATTGCCGGGCATCTCCCAGCCGGCCACGTGCGTGGCGCTCTGCCCTCCGCCATGCAGCGGACACGACGTCACCGGCTGCGACCCCGAAATGTAAACTTCCGATATCGTGGTTGGGCAGTACGGCGTGGCCAGCATCCCCGACTCGGGATCGATCTGGACGGCAACGATGCCATCGGGCGCCTGGAAGGGCTGCGCGCTACGGTAAGCGCGATATTGCAGCGCGCGCTTCATGAACCCTGTCCAGATCGGCAACGCCGAGTGCGCGCCCTCCAGGTCCAACTGGCGGTTGTCGTCGAAGCCCACCCACACGACGCACAATAGGCTGGACGTATAGCCGGCAAACCAGCCGTCGTGCGAAGTCCCGGTTTTGCCCGCGGCCGGCACCGTGAAGCCCAGCGACCGCACACCGGCCGCCGTTCCGCTGCGCATCACTTCTTCCATCAAGTTGGTCATCAGATAGGCCACTCGCGGATCCAGCACCGTGCGCTCTTCCTTCTTGTTGTTGTAAATGACGGCGCCATTTTGGGAGCGCACCACGTCGACAAAACTGGGCTTCACGTACACACCTTGGTTCGCGAAGATGGTGTAGGCCCCGGCCATCTCCAAGGGGGTCACTTCGTATGCGCCCAGCGCCACCGCCGGCGTGGGCTGGATGTTGTAATTCAAGCCGGCCTTTTTCGCCAGATCCACCACCGTATTGAAGCCCACCATCTCGGCTACTTTGACCGTGGCCACGTTCAGAGAATGGGCGATCGCCTTGCGCAGCGTCACCGTGCCGTAAAATTCATGCTTGAAATTGCTGGGCTCGTAGGGCCTGTTGTCGTACCAGAAAGTCGTCGGTTCATCCAGCACGGTGGTGCTGGCTGTCAGGACGTGGGATCCGCCTTCGATGGCCGTGTTCATGGCCGCAGTGTAAACGAACGGCTTGAAAATGGAGCCGGGCTGGCGCTTGGCCAGGATGTGGTCGAGTTGGCTGGCGCCGTAATTGCGCCCGCCGGCCAGCGCCTTGATCTCGCCCGTATGCGGATCCAGCGCGATCAGCGCGCACTGCGCTTCGGGAATCGGCTGGCCCTTGAAACGCCTCTGCTTGCGAATCAGATCGTCCACGCCCTGCATGCCTTCCCGAATGGCCTCTCCCGCCGCCCGTTGCAGGTCCAAGTCGAGCGTCGTGTAGACCCGGAACGAGTTGGCCTGGAAATCGATATCCTGGAACTGGCTCTGTAGAAATTCGTTCACCTCGTCGACGAAATAGGGGGCATCCTGCGACTGTGTAGCGCCTTTCGCCAGGCTTAACGGCGACTCCACAGCCAACCCATAATCGCGGTCGCCGATATCGTCGTTGTCGCGCATCAGCGAGAGCACCAGATTGCGGCGCTCGCGGACGCGATCCGGATTGCGGTAGGGATTGTAATATCCCGGTCGCTGGATTATGCCGGCCAGCGTGGCGGCCTCCGGCAGCGTGAGTTGCCGGATGTCTTTGCCGAAATATACTTCCGCCGCTTCCCCAAAGCCGTTGATCCTGAAACTGCCCCGGCTGCCCAGATAAATCTGGTTGGCGTAGTCTTCAAAGATCTGCTGCTTGGAAAGCGTCTGCTCCAGGCGTAGCGTAATCAGCAGTTCCGCCATCTTGCGGGTCCACCGCTTCTCCGGATCGAGCCAGAGATTCTTCGCCAGTTGCTGGCTCAGCGTGGAAGCGCCTTGCTCCTTGCGCCCCTGCTTAACGTCTACGTAAACCGCTTTCATGATGCGCAGGGGGTCGAAGCCCTGGTGCTGGAAAAAGCGTTTGTCTTCAGCCGACGTGACGGCGTCGATAAGGACTTTTGGAATGTCGGCGAACTTCACCAGGCGGCGCTTTTCGCGGTTGCGGTCCGAGAGATTCGTGATAAGCTGCGGCTCCAATTGGTATTGGCCGCGGGCGGTGTTGTCGCGCAGCGAGACGATCTGCGAGATTCGGCCGTTCGCGAACTTGACGACGCCGGCCTCCTCGTCGAAATACGAATCCGGGCCAGGGAAGATTTCAATATTCCCATCCGGCCGGATCTGGAATGAGCCGATGGCGTTGCCGCGCGATTCAGTATAGCCGCAGCGGCGCAATTCACCCGCGATCTCCCCGCTCGAAATGGGGTCTCCGACCGCGATCAACCGCGGCGCCGCAAAGATCTTGGAAGTATTGGCAAACGCGCCGGCGCGCAGCTTCTGGTCGATCAGCCGGGAGTATTTCACGTAGTAATGCGTGAGGACCCCGGCCACCAGAAGGAAAATCAGCGTCAGCGAAACCACCAGGATCTTGCCCGCCGGATGCAGAAGGAACCGGACCAGGTAGGCCTTCTTGGGCACCCGGACTCTGACTTTCCTCTTCGGGTCAGAATTCTTAACTGGCACTATTAACAATTCTCTCATATGTAGGACAGGCCTCCCGGCCTGTCCCCAAAGGCACTAGACCAAAGCCAATCTTCCGCCCGCGAAACCAACTCCGCCGTGACTGGGTTTGTCTCAATGTAACGCACGATTTTCTCCAACTCCTCTGGAGTGCGAACCCAGTGATCGTACGATTCATCCTGCCAAAACGCCTGACCAGTCCGGTTCAAAATAGTATTGGCCTTCCGCGCCGAAAAGCTCTTGATCGCCTTAGTGATGCGCGAAAGATCTGCGTTCGGATAGATCAAAATGTGCATGTGATTGCTCATCAAAACCCAAGCCCGCAAACGGTACAAATGCAGTTCGCGTTCACCATAATGCAGCGCCTCGGCCACACACTGTGCGATACGTCGGTCCGCCAACCAAACCGGCCCAGTGGCGGCTCTATCCAGTTCCCGATCAAAAGCTACGAACCGCTGGCCCGCGGACGCTCCTTTCAGGGTTTGCACAGATGCTGGAAGCGACCCATAGAGCCGCCAGGTAACGAACAACGCCGCGCCTTCCGGCTGCCAATGCGGCAAATGCCGTTCGTGATAGCTCATAGTAGGACAGGCCTCCAGGCCTGTCCGGTTCTCGCAAAACAGGCCACGACCCCCCACCTGGACAGGCCGGAGGCCTGTCCTACCGGCTCCCCGCGCCCGGATAAAAGTGCAGATCCACCGTGTAAAGCGGCAGGTCCACGCGCACCGCGTATCGCACCTCAATGTGCACGCTATTCGCTGCGCGTTGTATATGCACGTCGTCCGCCACTACCGGAAGTTCCAAATCGGCGGCCTTCGACAAGACCCAGGAGCGCAAGACATCGTCGGAACTCGTGGGCGCCGCGGCACGATGTGTCACTTCGTCTACGAATTGTTGCAACTCCTGATTGTGAAGATAAATAGGGATCAGCCGGATACCCAGAAACACCAGCACCGCAAGCACCGCCACCCCCGCCGCCAGGCGCAAACGGGAGCCGGTCACGGCCGCTCGTCCGCGTCACGCGCGGAGGCGCACAATTCGTCCCACATCTCGCCATGCGGGTTCCATTCCGGATTCTCCAGACCCGAGATCTGCATCTCCGCCAGCGTCAGCGTGCCATGACCGTAGGGGCAGATGTACTCGACCCGCGGCGTGCCCAGCAGCAACATCCCGCCCCACGATCCGGTCTCGACCGGCATACGCAAACGCCGCAGGCATACCCGGCAGCGATATCGCTGGTCCCAGATGCACAGGTAAAGCAGACCGCAGCACGACAGGAGCCAAAGGCCGGCAAGGAGGGTGTACGGCAGATCGTAGCTTAAACGCGGCAGAGGGTAATTGTTGATCCTGGGCGGCATTGGCCAAGTGTTGAGCCAGCGCAGCAACCCATACATGAAGGCCGCGCATAAACCAATCTTTCCCGCCAAATAGGCCCAGTATCGCATATCTGCTTAGATGCCACCCCGGTTTCCTAAGTTTCCGCGCGGACCGTCAACGCCGCAACAAGTTGCGCACCAAGAATAGAACGTTCGCTGGCCGCCGCATGAAATAGGGATACCACGCCTGCCCGTACGGCACAGATCGCGCGCGATCTTGAGCGACTCCCCGAACCGCTGCGTCTGTTTCACGATCTTTTCGTCATGCGTGGCTATAGCCGGATATACGCCCGTTTGCAGCAGAAGGTTCATCAGCTCGACGAAATTGCGGTCCCCGCCTTGCTCTTGTACGCCGCCGATGGCGGCTGAAACGAAGTCGCGTAATTGCCCGTTGACCTGATGTAGTATAATCCAACCGCCATGAGCTCACACCCATCGCTTCGAATATTGCGTGTCTTTTTGTGTCACGCCTTCGAGGACAAGCCCGGGGTCCGGCGGGATCTCTACGGCCCTCTGAAGAAGGACGGCTTCGATCCATGGCTGGACGCGGAGAAAATCATACCGGGCCAGAACTGGCAGTTGGAGATCGGCAAGGCGTTGCGGAGTAGCGACGCGATTATCGTTTGCCTCTCGCGCCTGTCCGTGACGAAGGAAGGATACCTGAACAGGGAACTGAAAGAGGCCTTGGAAATCGCGGACGAGAAACCCGAAGGGACATCTTCCTAATCCCGGTGAAGCTGAATCGCTGTGATATTCCGTATCGGCTCCGGTCATTGCAGTGGGTGAACCTGTTTCAAGCTGACGGCTACGCCCAAGTACTCGCAAGTTTACAGGCACGATCGGCCCAAATTGCCAGACGATAAAAGAATTTTGAGATATTATTATTGTACAATGTACTAGCCGTACGGGAGCGGTGCGTCTATAACCGAAACCATTGCTGCAGCGCCATTTAGTCGTCGAGGGCCGTATGGGCAACACAGTTTACCGCTGAAAACTCCTTATCCCCCGACAACTTTTCGCGCTGGCGTTGCGTTTAACTTAATAGAGTATTGCTCGATTGTTGTGGTAAGTATATTCGTTTTGCACAAGTCCTTGCCAATCAATCGTTTGCAGCGGACGCCGGACTGAAAGGAGGAGTGATGGCTTTGACGATAGCGGGGCGTCAAGACTTGCCCGCCATTGATTTTTGGTGTTATAGTGTAACGATTCTGTGCCGAGAATCACTGCTTAAAGAATATGTCCGCACGCGCTCAAGCCCTCGTCGATGAACCGATGCAAGAACATCCGCTGTGCTCTCCCTCCACTAGATGGAGGCCGCATCTCGACATGTATCAGGACCTGACGGCGGTCACGTTTGCATCGGAAACGGATTTAACCAACGCATTGGCCCGGTTCTGGGATGAGGGAGAGGAACTGTTCGGCGTCCCACGCGATGTAATCGGTGGCATGACCATGGTGCTGCCGGAAGAGGCCGTTCAGTGCCTTCACGGTATCGGTATCAGCTTCACTACAGCCGGTGTGATCTCAGCGGGAGATCTTACCGCAATAGAACGCGATCTTCTCCGCCAAGAACAGGGTCACCACTAAGCAGCCATTGTGTGCAACCATGGCAGCCGACGACCGGGAAATCCATGAAGAACGCGTCCGGATCATCTGTCAACTACCCCTTAACAACCTCGACCAGGAGCGAGCAATCCTTGACGTCTTCGAGTACCTGAAGGAGTCCAAGAAGGCAGGCTGGATACATAGCCAGTTCTACCCCCCTGTTTTCTGGGGGGCGTGGTGGTCTGAAGAACACCATGCTTGGGTTCGGGACAAGGTGGTCGTTTGCACCGTGGATTACATGCTCGACGATGCCTCACCTTCCGAGGCATCGCCGTCCATGAAGATTCGCGAAATCAGAGATGAAATCCGGGGTATTTACAAAAGGCGCACCGGGGAACCCGAGGCCTTTTGGATGGTCGCTCATATGGTTACTCGTCACGATTCGCAGTCCCTCTGATTGAGCGTTTGTTTTGGCCGCGCGCCGACCGTCAACGCCGCAACAAGTTGCGCGCCAAAAAGAAGACGTTCGCCGGCCGCTCCGCCAGCCGCCGCATGAAATAGGGATACCACGCCTGCCCATATGGCACATATAACCGCAGCCTGTATCCTTCGTTAACCAGCCGTTTCTGAATATCGCGCCGAATGCCGTACAGCATCTGGAATTCGAACGAATCGCGCGCAATCTTGCGCGACTCCACGAACCGCTTCGTCTGTTCCACGATCTTTTCGTCATGCGTGGCTATACCCGGATATACGCCCGTTTCCAGCAGAAGGTTCATCAGTTCGACGAAATTGCGGTCCACCTCCGCCTTGCTTTTGAACGCCACCGTAGGCGGCTCCAGGTACGCGCCCTTGCACAAACGCACCCGAATGCCGCGCGCGCATAACATCTCCACATCCTTGCGGCTGCGATACAGGTAAGCCTGGATCACCGTTCCGGTCGTCCGGTAGCGGGCGTGCAACTGCATGACGAGTTCCAGCGTGCGGTCGGTATACTCGCTCGATTCCATGTCCACGCGCACGAAGCTCCCCAGCGCCGCCGCCTGCCGCACCAGCGCTTCAACGTTCGCGGTGCAATCGGTCAGCGAAAGGTCCATGCCGAACTGCGTCAGCTTCAGCGAAACGTTGCCGTTGATTTTAAGCCTGTCGATTTCCGCGAGCGCCTGTAGATACGCGTCCCGCGATGCCGCCGCCTCTTCCGGCGACGTGACGTTCTCGCCCAAGTGATCGAGTGTGACCGCGATGCCCTCGGCATTAATCCGCTGGCATGTTGCCAGCGCGTCGGGCAGGTTGTCGCCCGCCACGAAACGCGCCGACAAGCGTCTGGCCCAACGGGAAGTCTCCATCCATTTCCGCAACTGCTTCTGCCGCGAGAGGAAGAGGAAGAACGTGCGCATCTGATTCACCATAACGCGCGGCGCCCGCTGGTAGTAGGATAGGCCTCCTGGCCTGTCCTTCCTATATCCTCGCCAGAAACGCGGCCCTGCCCAGAGAACCATCCCCATTTGCGGGCGAGCCGGGTAATTGCGTCTTCGACGAGCAACGTGCCCTTCCGCGTGCCCTAATAACCGCGGACGATGGAGAAACAGGCCAAGATTAAAGAACACGAACAAGGAACCATACATGAGACTAATCGTTAACCCGTCGGCCAAGCTGAACTGGCCGACGCCCATGTACTGCATTTTCGCGCTGTATGCAACCATGGCAATCGCCCTGCCCGCGCAGACTCTCACCACCCTGCACAGCTTCGATGGCACGGACGGCCAAAACCCCGTCGGAGGACTCGTCCAGGCCCCCAATGGGGACCTCTACGGCACAACGTCCGGCGGCGCATTCGGCAACGGCAACGTCTTCAAAATGACCCCGAGCGGCACGCTGACGTCTCTCTACGACTTCTGCTCACAACCCGACTGCACGGACGGCAAAGGTCCGCAGCCCGCGCTTGTCCAGGATACTAACGGGGATTTGTACGGGACAACTCAGTCGGGCGGAGCCAGTAATGCCTACTGCTCCGGCTGTGGGACGGTCTTCAGAATCACCTCGACCGGAACTTTTACGACGCTATACAGCTTCTGCACCCAACCCAACTGCGCGGACGGCATGTTCCCCATCGCCGGGCTCGTCCAGGCCACCAATGGCTATCTCTACGGGACAACCAGTGCGGGCGGGGCCAACGGCGCGGGCACGATCTTCAGAATCACCCCGGGCGGCACGCTGACCACGCTGCACACCTTCTGCGCCGGCTCGTGCCTGGACGGCAACGGCCCCCAGGCGACGCTGATCCAAGCCGACAGCGGGGACCTCTATGGGACAGCCGGCTCGGGCGGGGTAAACGGCGGCGGCACGGTCTTCCGCATCACTCCGAGCGGCACGCTGACGACGGTATACAGTTTCGACGGCGCGGACGGCCTACACCCTCTCGCAGGGCTCGTCCAGGCCGCCAACAATAACTTCTACGGGACAACCTATACCGGCGGGACGCAGGGCTTGGGGACGGTCTTCGAACTCACCCCGAGTGGCACGCTCACGACACTGTACAATTTTTGCTCCTTAGGAGGCACCCTTTGCACGGACGGCTCTTTTCCTGTGGCCGGGCTCGTTCAGGGCGCCAATGGAGCCTTCTACGGCACAACGCAAAGCGGCGGGGCGGGCGGCAGCGGAACCGGCGACGGCGGGACCGCCTTCGCAATCACCCCGAGTGGCACGCTGACTACGCTGCATAATTTCTGCTCCACATCCGCGGGTGGCGTCGCTTGCAGCGACGGCGCATACCCCGTCGCGGGACTGGTCCAGGACACCAATGGAAAACTCTACGGAACAACCCTTGAGGGCGGCGTCAATAGCGATGGCGGAATCGGCGATGGCACGGTTTTCAGTATATCCGTAGGGCTGGGTCCGTTTGTGGAAACACTTCCCGCCTCCGGCGCCGTGGGATCGGCGGTCAAGATTCTGGGGACCAATCTGACGGGCGCTATCAAGGTTACCTTTGACGGTGCGGCGGCGGCCTTCACCGTGGTTTCGAGTACCGAGATCGCCACCACCGTGCCCGCCGGCGCCGCCACCGGTACAGTCCAGGTGATAACGTCCAGCGGCACGCTCTCGAGCAACGCGCGCTTCCGCGTGCCGTAGCCATGTACAGTAAGCGCCAGTCTCTTGCCGATCACGCCCGCCACCGCCACCGCGCGGTTCGACGACCGGTGCACGCCCTGGTAAAAAGCGTATAATTTCCGCAGGTGCCGAAGGCATCAAAAGAGGTCTCATCTCAGCATTCGATCCGCTGCGATCATTCCCGTTTTGGCAATGCTGCTGTCTCTCGCGGCTGCCGCCCAGACGACCATCCCTGCAACCGGTCTTTGCAACACGGGATTAACGCCCGCCGCTGCGCTGCCCGCGGGCTGCACGACGAGCGCCCTGGTGACCCCCGTAAATCCCGAGAGCGGCGGCTCCAGCGTGGACGGTAACTGGCAACTGGCTTCCCCATATCCTTCCGCGCCATACAATGAACAGTCGCCGAATCCGTGTACGCTGACCAACTTCGGTCCTGCCTGGATCGACGACCCGTGGCCGGCCTGGTATAACCCGAACGATGGACTTTCGCAGTGGATGACGCCGCTGGCAGAAGGGCCCGTGGCCGCCGGCGGATGGTACATCTACCGTACGGGCCTTTCCAATTCCACCTATTGAAACCGGCGAGACCAACTATCTTCTGACGGTCACCGGCCAGCTCATGGTCGACAACGATGCAGCCGCGATCTTCCTGGAAGACCCTGCCGGCACTAACACCGGTTGCAGATCTGTGTCGAAGGCTATTATCAGTGGATTCTCGTCATGGCGCCCATTCACCTTCACCACCACAGTGGCGCCGCACAGCCTCGCCTACCTGTACTTCGCGGCGTATAACCAGAAACAGGATGTCGGCAATCCAACCGGCTTGCGCCTGGAGTTCACTTCGGCATACTTCACTCCCCAGTAAGGTTACGGGGCGGTTTCAAGGATGTATAGCGCTTTCATCTGCATTATGGGATTTACTCCCCCGGCAGGCGGAACATTGCTGGTATTCTCTGAACCCACTGTCACGACTCCCTGACCGGGGTAGAGCTTCGTCCCCACGGGATAGGCGTAGACCGGCCACCCGCTCGGGCAAGCATAAGCAACCGTGCCGGTATTCGGGCAATTTGAGAATGTATTTGCCGTCACGTCGTACGCGCAGCTCCAGGCCGATGAATGCGTGTATGGGTCTTGCAGCCCCGCGTTCAACATATAGTGTTCGTTCGCTACAGGCGGGCCGTAATAGGGATAATGCGCGAAGCCGTACTCAGTGGCGCCGTTACAGGCGTTTGTGGTGAAGTTTATCGTCTCGATGAACTCGGGTGGGGACGTGTAGACATCGTCGTCCCACTTAGCCATCGCCCCGAAACCATATACGGGGACTCCTGACCCGGCTGCCGGCGCGGACGCGGTTAGGTATGAGGAACCGATGGACGCCCCGCCGGCAACCAGCATCGGCCCACTGAGCAGTTGGTACTCGCCACCGGAGTTATAGAACCAATACGGTGGCGAGTCGTAGTTCTCGTTCCATAAGCACCCGCCGGCATAATTGCTTTGGCCGCGGTAGTAGGGTACGTTGTAGAACGCCTGCGGGATGCCTTGCAGCCCGTACTCACCGGTGGTCCACCCCGGAGTGCTTGAATTTACTTCAGTCGGCATGTAGTCGCTCCAGAATCCGTTACTGGGAAGTAAGGGCTGGCTCGCGCTCGGTCCGTAGGCGAAGTTATACTGCGGAGTTACGGAAGTAAAGGTAGTAGTGGATTCAGGTCCTATCGCGATCTCAGCGGGAGTTAGCGGCGCTTGGCCCGTGGATATCCCGGTTTGAGCGGCGACCACCATAGCGCACAAGACCAGTCCCGCCACAAACCGCGGCGCCGTGGGCGAGGCTGTTTTCAGGCCGAATATGTTTGCCCTCTGCCGAGACCTTCGGGCAGGAGCAACCGGTACAGCACGTAGTGTAGGAATGAGACACCTCCCAAATTGGTTTAAGCCGTAGTGTACACCTGGGTCAACCGGGTTACCCTTGCACTTCCCGCAGCCGCCGCTCCAGAAATCGGCGCTCGCTTTCGTTCGTCGCCAACTCCAGCGCCCGCCTGTAGCTCTCCGCCGCTTCCGTCATCCGCCCCAGACGCCGCAGCAGATCGGCGCGCGCCGCGTGCAGCAGATGATAACCGTCCAGATCGCCGGCGGCCGCCAGTCTGTGGACGATCGCCAGCGCCGCTTCGGGATCGCCCGCCATGGCCACCGCCACCGCGCGGTTCAACGATACCACCGGAGACGGTTGCAGCCGCTCCAGAAGATCGTACACGCGCACGATCTGGGGCCAGTCCGTATCCTCGGCCCGCGCCGCCTGGCAATGGATCGCCGAAATCGCCGCCTGCAGTGCAAATGGTCCCAGCCCGTCAGCCAAAACCTCATCCACCAGCGGTAAGGCTTCCGCAATCTGCCGCCGATCCCAGAGCCCGCGATCCTGTTCCTCCAGCACCACCAGGTCCCCCGCCGCATTCAGGCGCGCCGCGCGCCGCGAGTCGTGGAGCAGCATTAGCGCGACCAGTGCCGTAACTTCCGCGGGCGGCTGTGGCGCCATCAGTGTCCGCACCAGGCGCCCCAGCCGGATGGCCTCGGCGCATAGATCCGTCCGCACTAGGGGCCCGCCCCGCGTCGCCACGTAGCCTTCGTTGAACACCAGATAGATGACCGTCAACACGGCGTCCAACCGCTCGGCCATCTCGCTCGTCTGCGGTACGGCGTACGGAATGCCGGCGTCCCGGATCTTGCGTTTCGCCCGCACCAGTCTCTGTGCCATGGTCGCCGCGGGCACCAGGAACGCCCGCGCAATCTCGTCCGTCTCGAGTCCGCACAGCGTGCGCAGCGTCAACGCCACCTGCGCGTCCGGGGACAGGGCCGGATGGCAGCAAGTGAAGATCAGCCGCAGCCGGTCGTCCGGAATTTCGACGCTATCGTAATCCGGCTCTTCGATGCTGGGCGCGAAGCCATCGGCCGCATACGTTTCCAGCTTCTGCCGCAGCAGCGCCTGCCGCCGGATGCGGTCGATAGCCTTGTGCCGCGCCGTCTGTATGATCCACGCGCGCGGAGAGTCCGGCACGCCAGTCACTGGCCATTGGTCCACGGCCGCGGCAAAAGCTTCCTGCGCGGATTCTTCCGCCAGGTCGAAGTCCCGCGTGATACCAATGAGTGTAGCGACGATGCGGCCCCAATCGGAGCGATAGACCGCTTCGACGGCCTTCGCTGCGTCTGCGGCCATAATCGATTATATTTATTTTTCCGCCGGGGTTGTCGATCCCGGCGCTTACCGTTCGACTGATTGATGGAGCCAAACAAATGAAATATATGTTGCTGATTTACGCCGACGAACAGGCCTGGACCGAGGCCGAGCGGCAACACTGTTTCGAGGAGTCGACCCAACTCGCTCACCAGCTAAAAGCGAGCGGCCAGTTTCTGGCCACCGCTCCCCTGCTGCCCGTATCCACCGCCACCAGCGTCCAGGTGCGCGACGGCAAACGGTTCGTAACCGACGGCCCCTTCGCCGAGACCCGCGAACAACTCGGCGGCTACTACCTCATTGATGCGCAGGATCTCGACCAGGCCATCGGCATCGCCGCCCGCATTCCAGGCGCGCGCAAAGGCACCGTCGAAATTCGCCCCGTCCGCGAACTAGCAGTAGGACAGGCCTCCGGGCCTGTCCACGAGGCAACCCTATGAGCACCATCCGAGTTCTAGTCGGCACGCGCAAAGGAGCATTCGTCCTTACAGCGGACGGCAAGCGCAAACAGTGGGATATCACCGGCCCCCACTTCGGAGGCTGGGAAATCTACCATGTGAAAGGTTCCCCGGCCGACCCGAACCGCCTCTATGCGTCGCAATCCTCCGGCTGGTTCGGCCAGTTGATCCAGCGCTCCGACGATGGCGGCACAACCTGGGCGCCGGTCGGCAACAAATTCGTCTACGATGGCGTCGCCGGCACGCACCAGTGGTACGACGGTACGCCCCACCCCTGGGAATTCAAGCGCGTCTGGCATCTGGAACCGTCCCTGACCGATCCCGATACCGTCTACGCCGGCGTGGAAGATGCCGCCCTGTTCCGCTCCACCGACGCCGGTCAGACGTGGCAGGAACTCCCCGGATTGCGCAGCCACGGCTCGGGCCCGCACTGGCAACCCGGCGCGGGCGGCATGTGCCTGCACACCATCATCCTCGATCCCGCCGACCCGCGGCGCATCTACATCGCCATCTCCGCCGCGGGCGCCTTCCGCAGTGACGACGGCGGCGAGACTTGGCAGCCCATCAACCGCGGCCTGTATTCCCAAATGATGCCCAACCCAACCGCCGAAGTCGGGCACTGCGTGCACCACGTGGCCATGCACCCGTCGCGCCCCGGCGTGCTTTACATGCAGAAGCATTGGGACGTGATGCGCAGCGGCGACTCCGGCGAGTCGTGGCAAAAGATCAGCGGCAATCTGCCTGTCGATTTCGGCTTCCCCATCGACATTCACGCGCACCACCCCGATACCGTCTACGTCGTCCCCATCAAAAGCGACTCCGAGCACTATCCGCCCGAAGGCAAGCTGCGCGTCTATCGCAGCCGCACCGGCGGAAACGAGTGGGAGCCGCTCACCCAGGGCCTGCCGCAAAGCGACTGCTACGTGAACGTGCTGCGCGATGCCATGTCGGTCGACTCGCTGGACGCGTGCGGCGTGTACTTCGGCACCACCGGCGGACAGGTCTACTGCTCTCCCGATTCCGGAGACCACTGGGCCCCCATCGTTCGTGACCTCCCGGCCGTGCTGTCGGTCGAAGTGCAGACGCTGTCATGATCCGCGTGGTTCTCCCGGCGCACCTGCGCACATTAGCCGGCACAGTCGGTGAAGTGCGGCTCGAAGTCTCAGGCGAGGTCACCCAGCGCACCATCATCGACGCGCTGGAGGCCCGTTATCCGCCGCTCCGCGGGACCATCCGCGATCAAGTCACCGGACAACGCCGGCCATTCGTCAGGTTCTTTGCCTGCGAGCAGGATCTGTCTCATGAACCGGCGGACGCCCCGCTACCGGCTGCGGTCACATCGGGCCAGGCGCCGTTTCTCATCATAGGGGCGATTGCCGGCGGTTAGTGACTCGGATAATGGATAATAAGGACGAACGGGGCAGCAAAATGATTATCAGAAACATTGTGCTTTTGGCCGTTGCCGTCTCACTGGCTCAGTTGCCAGCCGCCAATAGCTTGATCTTCAAATCCACAGCGTTCCCAGACGGCTTGGTGGGTGTGGGCAAGGCTTACCCTGGAAATCCGCCTCGCCCAGCGTGACCATTTTGCCGCTGCGAGCCAAGGCGCCGATTTCGACGCCAGCGAGAAACGCGCGTGGCTCACCACGTCGCTCGATCCGTCCGGCAAGGTAGTGGGTGAGTTTCGGACCAATCCCTACGCCGCGCTCGGAGTGGCGGTTGACGATGCGGGAAATATCTGGACCCTCGGTGTCGATTACGACGCCAGAGATCATAAGGCGGACTACAATGTCTTACGCGAGTACGATCGGGAAGGCCGCCTTCTCACCAGTACCCTGCCCAGGTCCTCATTTGCCACCAGGATGGAGCCCGCAGTCAACGTGGGAGGGGCGGCCGGTCCGAACTTTCTGCGGGTTCATGGCCAGAACATCGCGGCGTACGTCGCCCAGACGCAAGAGTGGATCGAAGTGTCCCCTGGAGGTCGCGTGATTAGCCGCGTCAAGGTTCAGTTGCCCGCTCAGACAGGCTACCCAAGCACTCAGCCGCTAGTAGTAGCGGTCACTGAAGACGGCAGTGCGTTCCTGCAGTCCGCCGGGTTCTCGCTATGCAGGCTCGACACGGCATCTGGCGCTTGCGACGCTGTAAGCGCGCCAAGAGAGAGCCTTCTGGGCGCCGGAGGCAACGATCTCATGTTCTACAATCCCCAGCTTCCGACGCAAGTAAACTGGGTGCACCAACAGTAGGAAACAGTTACGCTCTGACTTCTCTGTCTCCTTGATTCTGTCTCCTGACTCCTGTCTCCTGTCTCCTGACTTCTGTCTCCTGACTTCTGTCTCCTGAATCCTTCTCCTGACTCCTGACTCCTGTCTCCTATCGCCACGCCTCCTCCTTCACCACGCCCGCCCCCTCCCGAATCACCACCAGCCGGTCCGCCGCCAGGCCCTCCACCCGCTCCCGGCCGCCATTCGGCCAGCGTATCTCCAGGTCCACTCTAGTAGCCGCGCCCAAACCGAAATGCAGCCGCAAATCGCTCGCCGAATAAAAACTCGACTGACTCAATACCTCTTGCGCCTGTACCTTCCCGCCATAATGCGCAGTCACTCGCGCGCCGATCGCGCTTCGGTTTGACTTCACCCCCACCAGCTTGACCTTCAGCCAGTGTCCCCCGCCGCTCACATCGTTGCGCAGCAGCGAAGGCGGTTCGTTCAGGTTCACGATCGCTATGTCTATGTCGCCGTCGTTGTCGAAATCGCCGAACGCGCAGCCGCGGCTGGCATGCGGCGCCGCCACGCCGGGTCCGCCCTGGTCCAGCAGTTCTTCGAATTTTCCGTTGCCCAAATTGCGGAAAATCACGCGCGGCGTCTTGAATGCATACTCCGGCAGTTTGGCTTCCACCTCGGGGTAGACGCTGCCCGTAACGAAGAACAGGTCGGGGTTGCCGTCGTTGTCCAAGTCCACGATACCCGCGCCCCATCCGATGAAGCGCGTCTCCACGCCCAGCCCCGCGCTGATGGTAGTGTCTTCGAAATTGCCCTTGCCGTCGCCCTTATACAGAATGTTCGTATCGTCGGCGAAGTGCGTCTTGAAGATGTCCAGGTTGCCGTCCAGGTTGTAATCGCCCACTCCTACGCCCATGCCGGCTTGCTCCATGCCGTCTTCGTTCAGTGCCACTCCGCTCTCCAGGCCGATATCGGTGAACGTGCCGTTGCGATTGTTGCGCAGCAGGAAACTGGGCGTCGAGTCGCA
>JBEKTJ010000111.1:0-21649 GCA_049516155.1 Bryobacteraceae bacterium | reverse complement strand
TATGTATGCGGACGCGTCGGGGCTTGAACATGCGTGGAAGACCCTCGGCCGTACGACAATCACCCGCCTTAGAAGGGAGCAGCTATGAACGCAGTTAAATGGGTTCTCATTGATTCCACAAACGGCGCTACAACACAGGACGGCTCTATGCTTTCGCCTGCTGTCCTGGCACACATTGCGGAGGCAGTCCAGGGCCAGGTCGACCAGGAGTTTGCCGCCGAGTGGGGCGCTGAGGTGACGCTGCGGGTCGGTGCGAACGCGAATGATATTCAGCCCGGCGAGTGGGCTTATGGTTTTGTAGCATCACTCCCGGATGCCCCCGGCGCCAGTGCTTACCACGACATCAATGGCAATGGTGTCCCTTTTGCCCTCTGCGCTGTCCCTACTTGCGGCAGTCTCCTCGGTCCCACTGGCGTCAGCGTGGATGCTTCGCACGAGATTCTCGAGACTGCAGGCGACGAAGGCGCAAACCAGTTCGCCAACGATAACAATGGTCAGTTGCACGCCGTGGAAATGTGCGATGCAGTGGAGATTCAGACCTATGGCAAGACTTGCAACGACGGCACTGTCGTTCAGGTCTCGAACTGGCTCCTGCGGGCCTGGTTCAATCCCGGAGCGACAGGCCCGTATGAGTATATGAGTTCCGCAAAAATTTCCGGTGCCGTGTCGCCTTCTGGCCCGCTCCAAACCGCGCCTGGAAACGGGGGAAACTACCAGATCGTTAGCCAATGGGGCGGTGACAAGCAAGTCTTCGCCGCAGCGCATCATCTCGTAGGCACTCGCCGAAAGGGAATGCACCCTCATTGGAGTTCGCGGGCTGGCCGCCGGTTGGAGGAATTGAAGCGTCTGACTCAGGTTCGATAAGAAGCCATGTCGACAAGCGGCTTCTGACACCTGTTCGGCTTCCAGATGGTCGAGTTGGTAGCCATGGATTGCGAATTCCTGTAGAGCTTCGTGGTCCTCGCGAATTCGCAGGGCCGAGCACTGCCCTCTGCTGCAGAAAATACCCAAGGAGATCTCTTGGTAGGCCCTTCCAAAATCAGGTAGGCGCCTCCACTGGATTGGGTATGTTCCCTTGCTTCTTGCGAAACTCGTCACCGGCCATTAAATCCTTGTGAGTTGTAAACTCTTCCTGGATGTTGATCAAGTCCCCCTGCATTCCAGGACAAGGCCGCCATGAACTGGGCTATGGCGATAGCGAGGAAAGCGCCGGGCGCGAACCACCCAGCCGATCGTTATGGAAATTTAGCCGATCTTCAGGAGAAACCTTTGCGCCAATGCCGATATGCCGCGATCCACTCGGCTCCCGCCGGCGGAGGCGATGGCAGAGGCAGATCCAGGATCGGAATCTTCTGGCACTTTGCGCCTCTTTTGCATACCGCGACAATGTCGTCGGCATCGGTCATATCGACTCGTTCGACCGTAACTTCCACACCTAGAACCCGGGTAGAGAAGGGCGTCGCCAAGCCGTTCTCCATCATCGTGTAAAACCCCGCTGCCTGCTCGGCCTCGCCGTAGGCATCGATGGTCGCCTCCGCAACGAGATCTTCCAGCCGCGCTTGGCTGCGTCGCTGCGACTTGCGGCCCGATCCGCCCATACGCTCCTCTTCTTCGCAACCTCCTGATCGGGGACATCGTACAGCACCCGAACAAGGATTGCCGGCACAGTTTACAATAGGGGTATGATCACCCGCTGTCTGCGCGCTCTGGCCGTGGCGTCGTTATACCTTTTGGGAGCTGCGCTGGTTTTCGCTCAGGATTGGAATACTCTCGAATCCCTGCCCGCCGTCGACCTGAGCGGCCTGTCCCCGGCGCAAAAGGCCACCGCCCTGAAACTGTTGCGTACGCGCGGCTGCTCCTGCGGTTGCGGCATGAAAGTGGCGGAATGCCGCGTGAAGGATCCGAGTTGCTATTTCAGCAAAGGTCTGGCGGCCGTGATTGTGACATCCCTTAGGGCCGGCAAAGATGAGAAGGAAGCGTTGGCCGACGCAGAAGCTTCCCGCTTCGCCCATCCGCCGGAGCACAAACTCCTGGAAGATCCCATCGACATCCCCACGGCCGGCGCGCCGGAGACCGGACCCAATGACGCGCCTATTACGCTGGTCGAGTTCTCGGACTTTCAGTGCCCCTATTGCAGCCTCGCTACTCCCCAACTGCAGTTGGTGTTGAAGGCGTATCCGACGCAAGTGAGGCTGTTCTTCAAACAATTCCCGCTGGATATGCATTCGCAGGCCGCGCTGGCGGCCTCCGCCGCGGTCGCCGCGCAAAGGCAGGACAAGTTCTGGCAGATGCACGACGCTTTGTTTGCCAGCCACAACGACCTTAGCCGCCCCACGATTCTGGCCCTGGCCTCGGCCCTTGGGCTGGACATGAAACGGTTCGAGGCCGACATTGATTCGCAGGAAGTCCGGAAGGCCGTGGCACACGACCAGGAAGATGGCAGCAACGTAGGGGTCATGGCCACACCGACGCTGTTCATCGACGGCCAGCACTACAACGGCGCGATCAAACTGGAGACTTTGAAACCCATCCTGGACGCCGAGCTCAAGCATCCTGCCAGCCCCATCAAGAAGACGGCGGCTAAGACAGCTTCCGCTCCAGCGGCCGCCTCCCGCTGATTCACCTCTCACCAAGTGATCAAGACCGTTATCTTCGATCTGGGCAAGGTGCTGATCCCTTTCGATTTTTCACGCGGCTACCAAGCCATGGAGCAGTACTGCGGCTATCCTGCCGCGGAGATTCCCAAACGCATCGCAACCACCGATCTGGTGCATCGCTTCGAAACCGGCCTGGTTGAGCCGCGGGATTTCGTGGAGCAACTCAGCCGCATGCTCGACCTGCGCGTCACGTACGAGCAGTTTTGCGAGATGTGGAGCTGCATCTTTCTGCCGGACACCCTGGTCCCGGAGAGCTTGCTGGCGGGCATCGGCGCGCGTTACCGCCTGCTGGTGCTGTCCAACACCAACGCCATCCACTTCGAAATGGTGCGCCAGAGTTATCCCATGCTTCGCCACTTCCACGATTTGGTGCTGTCGTACGAAGTGAAAGCCATGAAGCCTTCGCCGGCTATCTATCGCGAGGCCATCGCGCGCGCGCAATGTCGGCCGGAAGAATGCTTCTACACCGACGATATCCCCGCCTACGTGGAGGGCGCCCGCCGCGCCGGCATCGACGCGGTGCAGTTCGAATCGTGCGCGCAACTGGAGCGGGAACTCGCGGCGCGCGGGATTCGCTGGTCATGACCACCGGAATCATTACCGATCTGGTGCAGATCCGCCTGCTCGGCGAAAAGAAGCGGCCCGAAAACGAGCGCTTTCGCCGGCACATGAAGGCGCACGACCATTCCGACCGCATCCTGCGCCGCATCGCCGAGGGCATTGAGGAGCAGATCGATTGCACGCAATGTGCTAACTGCTGCCGCGTCGCGACGGTGAAGGTGTCCGAGCGCGATGTCGAGCGCCTGTCGCGCCATTTGCGCATCGCGCCCGCCGCCTTCGTTGCCGAATACACCACCGAGAGCGAGGATGAAGGGACCATCCTGCGCCGCACCGAAGAGACCGGTTGCGCGTTCCTGGATGGCACGGAATGCACGGTCTACGATGCGCGCCCCGACATCTGCCAGCGCTTTCCGCACGTGGTGCGCGGCAACGGTTCCATCGCCAGCCGGATGTGGCAATTCATCGATCGCGCGTGCTATTGCCCGATCGTTTACAATGCGCTGGAAGCGTTCAAGGTGGAGACCGGCTTCCGCCGGTAAGTATCGGAACCAGAATCGGATCGGCGCCGAGAAGGTTGGCGAGACAACCGGGTATGGCGTCACAGACCTCGCTGGGGGACGATAAAGCCAGCTTCGATCAGCTTTTCTGATGTGTGGCCCCCGTTAAGAACCCCATGCGGTTAACCATGTATTTTCGATGACTTTATCGCCAATCCGCCTTGTTGGCTGAGGTCAAGAGTTCTTCTCCGGCTTCATCACCGCCACATAGCTCAAGTTACGATAAAGCTGATTGTGGTCCAGACCGAAGCCGATCACGAAGCGGTCGGGAATCTCGAAACAGCGGAACTCTACAGGGATCTGCACCAGCCGGCGGGAATTGCGGTCCAGGAAAGTGCACACGGCCAGAGAGTTTGGCCCGCGGCTGGAGAGCGCCTGTAGCAGATAGCGCAGGGTCAGCCCGGTATCCACGATGTCTTCCACCAACAGCACATCTTCGTTTTCGATGCCGTCGTCCAAGTCCTTGGCGATGCGCACGATACCCGGCGCGCTGGATTTATTCGAGAACGTGGAGATTGCCAGAAAATCGATCTTCACCGGAATCTGAATCTGGCGCGCCAGCGCGGTGAGAAAAAACACCGAGCCCTTCAGCACGCCCACCAGTTTGAGCGGTTTGCCCCGGTAGCGCTCGGTGATTTCTGCGGCCACTTCCCGGATGCGCTGCGCAATCTGTTCTTCGGTGAAGAGAATGCGTTCCATGCCAGGCGGGTCCTTACTCGTGGCTTCGCGGTTCATGTCTCCATCATACGTTGGCGGACCGCTCCGCGAGACCATACTTGAAGATCAGGTTTTCGAAATCCTTTTGATAGAAGATCTGCACGTTCAGGTGCGGATACAGCTCCCGCAGCAGCCGGATCTTGCGGTTCTTGCGCGTCACCAGCGACTGTTTCATGGTGGTCAGTTCGACGTACAGGTCGAACTCCGGCAAATAGAAATCGGGAGTGAACGATTCGGAAATGCGGCCATCCGCATCCCACTGCACCGGAAAATTGCGCGGCTCGTATTCCCAGGCGATGCGGTAGAAATCCAGCAAGTTGGCGAAGACCCTCTCGCTCGGATGGGCGAATGTCTTGTCCGGCAGTCGCACCGCGCCGGGCGGCACGATGCCATGCTTGGCCAGGCGCAGGCGGATTTGAAACTGGATTTGCGCCTCGGCCGCCGCCGAGAGAAAGCCGCGCTCTTTCAGACCCAGCGCGCGCACGGAACCCTGGATCATCTCGACCATCTGTTCAGAGTCCATGGATTCGGCGTTCAGGATCAGGTCGAACCAGTGCGGCAGCGCAGTGGCCCTGCCGGACGTGTTCTTGTACTGGGCCCTCTGCCCGGCATCCAACTCGCGCAGGAGTTGGCGGACCGCGGGTCGCTCCAGCCGGCGGTCCAGCATCAGGTTGCCGATGCGCACGGAATCCGGCGCGACGATATGCACGCGCAGGGTGCCGGGAAATTGCCGTGAAAGCATCTCGGCGCCCGCCGCGCAATAAACCATGTGGTGAACGGTCGCCAAGCGCGCCAGGATGGACGCCACAAGATCGGGACGCGCCTTTCGCGGCACCTCGGCATCCGCGCCGAATTCGCGCTCGATGAGCCCGTGAATTCGCGACTCATTGACCAACTCAAACTCGAGGCGATGCGCGCAGAGGCGCGCCACTTCTTCGAACCGGCAACCCGGCTGTCCGGAAACGGCGATCAACGCCATGTCATTAGCTCATAATATCAAGCCTCTGCCGAATGCTCCCACCGCCGCGCCGGATTCCCGCCTGCGTGCCGTAAAGGCCGCCGCATTCGAGCGCATGTTACAATTTGGACGAAATCTCTTTCAAGGAAGCCTGCATGGCACATGACACCGAGGTCACACGCCGCGATTTCGTGAAGGCGGCCAGCGCCGTTTCGGCCGTCGCCGCCGCACTGCCCGCCGCCCAAGGCGCGCCCTTTATTCGCACCGTTCACGCCAACGATCAGGTACAGTACGGCTTCATCGGGACCGGAAGCCGTGGCAACTACCTGCTGAAGCATCTCCACGAAACGGATGCGGGCCGCTGCATCGCGGTGTGCGACAACTACGACGTCAATCTGAAGAAGGGCGTGGACACCGCGGGCAACAATCCCGCGGCATACAAAGATTACCGCGAACTGCTGGCGCGCAAAGACATCGACGCCGTGCTGATCGCCGTGCCACTCTACGAGCACTTTCCGATTACCAAGGACAGCCTGCAGGCCGGCAAACACGTCTTCTGCGAGAAGAGCTTGGTACACAAAGCCGAGGAAGTACACGCCCTGCGCGCGCTGGTTGCCGAGCACCCCAAACAAGTGCTGCAAGTGGGCCTGCAGCGGCGCTACAGCCAGTTCTACCAGACGGCCAAGCAGATGATCGACCAAGGCGTGCTGGGCAATGTCACGCACATCCGCGGCCAGTGGCACCGCAACACTGACCAGCGGCGTCCGGTGCCCGACCCTTCGCTCGAGCGCAAGATCAATTGGCGCATGTACCGCGAGTACGCCGGCGGAAACACCGCCGAACTGGCCTCGCACCAGATCGACGTGGCCGATTGGATGTTCGGCTCCCCGCCCGACTACGTGGTCGGCGTGGGCGGTATCGATACGTACAAAGACGGCCGCGATGTCTACGACAACATCCAGTTGATCTACGTTTACCCCAACGGCCGCAAACTGCTGTACAGCTCCATCAGCACCAGCTCGCACTTGGATCTGCTGCAGGCGCAGCGCCAGGAGTTCGGTGAAGTGATCATGGGTACTGCGGGCGCCATCGAGATCACTATCGGCGACGATAACCATCCGGCCACGGCGCTCTGGTATCGCGAGCCTAAGCCGATATCGGCAGCGGAGGTAAAGAAGGCCGGCGACAAGAAGGACACCTTCAAGGCGGGCGCTACCATGACCACGGCCGCCGCTTCCCGCGGGATACCGCTGCTGCTGCCCAAGGACTCGGCTGACGCCGGCGATTCGTTCCTGTCGCGCGAAAGCAAATTCGCGCGGCGCTGGCTCTACAGCAAGGGCATCATGGCGCCGGAGGAGGATCGCAACCCGGTAACGGTGGAACTCGAAGACTTCTTCTTGTGTTGCAAGGATCCGGCGAACAAAAAGCCGAAGTCCAACCTGGAAGTCGGGCTGAACGATTCCACCGCGGTGATTTTGTCGAACCTAGCCATGGACGAGCATCGGCGCGTGGACTTCAGCGAGATGCAGACGTTAGGGCTGAAGAAGGCGTAGGAAGAAGGAGACAGAAGACAGGAGTCAGGAGTCAGAATAAGCTAGACGAGGACCAGCGAGAGCTTATTCTGTCTCCTGACTCGTGACTCCTGTCTCCTGCCCTTGAAACGTCATGTGCGTGACGGGCAGCTTATGTTCGCGGCAGTAAGCCGCATAAAGGCCGTAGTAACTCGCCGTACTGAAATCCGATTCCGCAAAGCCCAGCCGCCGCGCATTGCGATCGATCCAGGCAGGCGCCCCTTCCAGTTCCAGATACACGCCGATGGGCGTTTCATCCAGCATCGCCGTTCCCGCTTCGCCCGGCCGCCGGTATTCGGTGCGGTACTTCTCGTATCTAAACTTGGGGGCGAAATCCAGCCGAGACAATATCTTACTCAGCTTGCGCGGATCGGAGACCTCCAATTCCAGTTCTTCGCGATCCTTGTACTTGCCGATGGCAGCGGGACCTTTGTAAGTGAGAATACCCAGCCGGCCGGCCTCGCGGATGCGTAACAAACGGCCGCTGCGGCGTAGCGTGCCGCGCGCCGTGTCGACGATCGTATTTGCTTCGAAGACTCGCCGCTTGGATACCCGGAATCCAGCGGTGCTCAGCAAACGGTGGCCGGTGGCAGTGTCCGCCAGCGCCAGTTTGATCTCGATTTCGTGCGGCGCGCCGGAACGCGTTATAGCTTCCTCCCCACAATCGCGTAATCCAGGCCGCCGAAAAACGCTTCCCGGAAATCCTCCGGCAGGCCCGCCAGTGCGGGCATGGATTCAATCGCCGGAGAGAGCCGGTGCACCTCGATTCCGCCCAGCCCGAACTCTTCCATGTAGAACGACAGCAAAGGGTGCGGCACCGGTCGGGTGTGCGTCGGGTCGAGATAGAAGTGACTGGCGAAGATGGCCAGGCACTCCGGATTGGGTGTCTCGATCGCCAGCACGCCGTCGCGCTGCAGCCGCGATGCCGCCAGGCGGATCATCTCCGGCAGGCGTTCGGGCGGCAGATGCTCCACCACCTGTGCGCTGATAATGCCATCGAGCGAGGCTTCCGGCAGGTTGGCAAGATAGGTGAAAAGGTCGGCCAGTTCCGCCTGTAGTCCCTTGTGGCGGCAAAGATCGACGGATTCCTGGCTGAGGTCGATGCCCCGCGCCCGGACGCCGGACTCGCGCATCAGTTCCAGAAACTCGCCGCGACCGCAGCCGATATCCAGCACTTCCCGCCGGCCTGCGAAATAAGGCAAGTAAAACTGCTGACCTTTCTTGACATACTCTTCTGAACCGCGGAAGCGTTCGGCGAAGCGGGTATAGTCGAATTCGGCTTGGGTCGAAGGGGTTGCCGCTGAAAGTGGCGGCGGCGAGGTTGATGGGTGCGTCGCGGCGCGCTGACGGATCAGCCGCAATTCGGAATGAATCAGGTGATCGTAGTCCTTACGGATACGTTCCATGTCGGCCCACAGGCGCTTCTGGATGTCTACTCCGTACCGATCCAGCGCGCCTTCGAACTCGGTATGCTGCAGCTTGACTTGGTCCCGGAAGTAGCTCTCGGTCAGCCCCGCGCGATGCTGGAAGGCGGCATTCAGTTCGGCCAGCCCGCGCAGCAACTTCGTCTCGTTCACGACCAGCTTGTGTTCCCACTCCTGCCGCCAATCCACCCAGTGGGACCGGATGTCTTTCAACTCCTGGACCTCGTCCTGAATCTGCGCCAGTCCGGCCAGCGTGCGGCGGGTCTCTTCGAGCGCCTCCAGCGTGGCTTCCACGCAAGCCATTACGTTGCGATTGAACTCCACCTGCTCGCGCACGTGCCAGTCGAGCGCGCGTGCGATGGCTTTCTTGGCCTGTTGCGCCAGCCAGTTCAGCGGACCTCCGGCGCGCGGATTCACCGTGCCGATGGCCGCCACCTTGGCCTCCGCGGCATCCCGCGCGTGCAGCAGCGGCATCAGGTCGGGCAAAGGCAACGCCGCAGCCGTGCCGCCGTCCGGATGTCGCGCGCGCACACGGTCGCGAACCTCCTGCAAAATGGCCGTCAATTCATCGGTGTCCACGTGGCTTGCTCCAACTGGCCGTAATTTTGGAATATAGTCCGCCGCGCGGTGTAAATTCGCCGGTGACCGTGGCGCTTACGGGCTTGGCGGCCGCCACCACGTCGCGCAAGAACCGGTTCACTACATTCTCATAGAAGATGCCCAGATTGCGATAGGACAACAAATACATTTTCAGCGATTTCAGCTCCAGGCACTTCTTGTCCGGCACATAGCGCAGCGTCAACTTCCCAAAATCCGGCAGCCCGGTCTTAGGGCATACCGAAGTGAACTCCGGAATCGCGATCTCGATCTCGTAATCCGGGAACTGGTTGGGCCATGTCTCAATTTCGGGCAGCGCGGCGTCGATTCCGGCCGCGGCATGTTCGTCGGTATAGGCGCGCTTCATGATTGGGTTGCGGCGGCGACCGGCTCTACGCCTGGCTGTAAGACAGTCCTGGCCAGCAGGTCGAGGAACATGCCGACGTCCGCCACTACGCCCTGCGCTTGCCCCGTGCCGCGATCACTCACCTTGGTGGCCACCGCGGGGTTGATGTCCACGCACACGATCTTCACCCAGCTTGGCAGCATGTTGCCTGTGGCGATCGAATGCAGCATGGATCCCAGGCATAGCACCAGTCCCGCGCCCTTCAACTGCTCGGCGTAAGCGTCCTGGGCCGCGTTCATATCGGTGATGGTATCGGGCAACGGACCGTCGTCGCGCAAGCTGCCGGCCAGCACGAATGGTATATTGGCGCGCACGCACTCATATAAGATCCCGCTTGGCAAGCGTCCCGACTCCACCGCCTGGCGCACGCCGCCCGCATGATAGATGGCGTTGATGGCGCGCATGTGATTGCGATGGCCATGCTCCTCCTGCCGTCCATCCGCCAACCGCACACCCAGCGAAGTGCCGAACAGCGCAGCCTCCGCGTCGTGTACGCCCAGCGCATTGCCGCTGAGCAGCGCGTGTACGAAACCGCCTCGGATCAGCGCGGCCAAACCATGCACGCCGCCGGTATGGACTACCACCGGACCCGCCACCGCGATCACTTTCAATTTCTGCTCCAGCGTTTGCCGGATCAGTGCCGCGGTCTGCCGCACGGCCGTCTCCACCTGCCGTTCCGACGAGATGCCGTTGGACATGAAGGCGAACGCCAGCCGGTCACGCTCCTTGGATTCGGGCGCCACCCGGATGCCGCGCATCCCCACCACCACGCGATCGCCCGGCCGGATATCGCGCAGCCGGCGGCACCAGGCGCGGCCGTCGGCCACCACAATCAGGGCGTCCATGCGCTGGTTCCCCACTTCGATCCATTGCTGGCCCACGCGCACGAACGTGCGGTGATTGGTGGAGGAGTAGAAATCTTCCGGCGCGCAGCAGTCGCGCTCGACCTCGCGCAGGGCCGCATCGCCCGCATCCATCGCGGAGCAGCCCAGCTCCAGCAGGTCTTCGAGCAGATGCGCCATGAGTTCGGACGACGGCGCCTCGACCTTCAGGCGCAGATAGGATGGCTCGCTGTTGGTGCGCCCGATGCGAAACTCTTCCACTTCGAAGCGTCCGTGATGCTCCACCACCTTGTCGAAGATGTTCTCCATCACGTGGGAGTCGATCAGGTGGCCTTGCGCTTCGACGACTTCCTGTAGTTGCATAAAAGACTTATTGTAGACTGTAGGGCTGGCGTTCCGCTGTGCAGACGATCTCGTCTGTTGTTTGCAGCCTGGTGGAGTTGGTAGGTTAGGCGGCTCCGCCTGCCCGGGCCGGGCATCTGAGCAAGCGCTGGGCTAGCGGCTTACTCATACCGCAGCGTGACCATGGGGTCCACACGGGCCGCGCGACGCGCGGGGATGTAGCAGGCCAGCAAGGCCACCATCCCGAATAGCATAATAGCGCCGGCATAGGTAAGCGGGTCTACGGCACTCACGCCGAATAGCAGGCTGCCTAGCCATCGCGACAGCGTCAGCGCGCCGACCAGTCCGGCGACGATACCAAGACCCGCCAGGGTCATGCCCTCGCCCGCCACGGTACGGAACACGTCGGAGGCGCTCGCTCCAAGCGCCACGCGCATGCCGATCTCGGGCGTGCGCTGGCTCACCAGGTATGAGAGCAAGCCATAGATTCCGATGCATGCCAGGATCAACGCTAGCACCGCGAATTCGCCCAGCAACGTGGCTTGCACGCGCCGTTGGGCGACCTCGTGGTCGAGTAGGTCGTCAAGGGTCATTATGTTGGATACGGGTTGGTCCTTGTCGATGGACCAGACGGCCCGCCGCACGGCGCCCACTAGGCCTAGCGGCGCGCCGCTGCTATGAATCGCCAGATCGCGGGGAATCATCCAGTTCTCCTTGGTCTGCCAATAGGCGAAATACATCTCCTGTCGGGGTGGCTCATTCAGGCGCATTTGACGGACGTCGCCCACGATCCCGACGATCGTTCTCCAAGGCCACTTCTCTTCGGGGCCGCCGAATTTGAGCCGGTTGCCGATAGGATTCTTGTTCGCAAAGAACTTGCGCGCCATGGTCTCGTTGATGATGACCACCGGCGGCGCATCCGGGCCGTCGGAATCCTGAAACAGGCGCCCGCCGCGCAGCGGGATCCGCATCGCCTCGAAGTAACCGGGGGACACCACGCGATTGTTGGCATCCCAAGTCACATCCGGACGCCGCGCCAACCCCTCGGGCGTAAAGCTGCCGGTGCCGCCCTGCCAAGTCAGCGGCAGTGCGCTGGTGAAACCGGCGGACACGACGCCGGGTATTGAGCGCACGCGCTCAAGCACACGCTCGAGGAACTCCGAGCGCCTGGTAAAGCCTCCGTACTTCGTGATGGGCGGCTCCACGCGCACCGTGAGGACATGGTCCGCGCGGAAGCCTGGATCGAGGCCGCGCAGCTTGGCAAAGCTTTCGAGCAGGAGGCCGGACCCCACCAACAGCATCAGGGACAGTGCCACCTCGCCGATCACCAGCAGATTGCGCAACACCCCGCGGCGGCGGCCCGAGTTTCCGCGTCCGCCTTCTTTCAGCACGCCATCCAAATCGATCCTGAAGACTTGTAGGGCTGGAGCCATGCCGAACAGGAGACTGCTGCCGAGGGAGATCGCCACTGCGAAGGCCAGCACACGCCCATCGAGCGCCAGCGACACCGTACGCGAAAGACCCTCCGGTATCAGGTTCTTCAGGAAATTGAACCACCAGTTCGCCAACAATATGCCGAGCGCGCCGCCCCCCGCCGCCAGCAGCATGCTCTCGGTCAGCATCTGGCGCACGATGCGGCTGCGAGCCGCCCCTAGCGCGGCACGCACGGCGATTTCGCGCTGCCGGCCGGTGGCCCGCGCCAGCAGCAGATTGGCGATGTTGGCGCAAGCGATCAGCAAAATGAAACCCACAGCCGCCAGCAGCACGATCAATCCAGTTCGCGCGCCCTGCGTGTAGGTGTCCTGCAGCGGCTCGGCGAAGAATCGCCGGATGCCTGCGTTAGTGTCCGGATAAGCGCCCGCCAGCCTCTTGCACAGCGCCCGCAATTCCATATTCGCTTTCGCCAGAGTGATGCCGGGCTGCAGGCGGGCTACCACCTCCAGATCGTGAACGCCCCGCAAGGCCAGTTGCTGTGATGTAAATGCCATGGGCGTCCATAGATCGACGTTCTGGGATGGGAAAGCGAAACCCGCCGGCATCACGCCAACCACGGAATACCCCCTGCCGTTCAACACGATTTCCCGACCCACCAAACTGTGATCGCCTCCAAAGCGTCGCTTCCACAACCCATGACTGATCAGGACTACCTGAGTTGGGCCCGGCCGGTCCTCCTCCGGCGTGAACACGCGTCCTAGGGCCGGCCATGCGCCGAGGACCGAAAACAGGTTCTGGGTGACGCTGGCGCCCTCCAGTTTCTCCGGATCGCCGACGTCTCCTCCGGTCTCGCCGGTGAGGCTAAAGGCGTGCCAACTACCGCCCTCCGCAGCCGCTGCAACATCTTCGAAGATCTGCGTCTGCGCCTTCCAATCGGCGTAGTTGCCGGCAGCGGGTGCATTGCGCGGGAAGCCCGCCTCGCTTGCATCTTCGAAGACGGAGACCAAGCGTTGCGGGTCGCGGTATGGCAGCTCACGCAGCAGCACGGCATCGACCACGCTGAAGATCGCCGCGGTGGCGCCGACGCCCAGCGCGAGAGTCAGCAACGCGATGGCTGTGAAGCCAGGGCTCCGTGCCAGGAGCCGCAGGCCATACCGAAGATCATGGATAAACGTCAGCATGAGAAGAATACGTTGCACGCGTCGTTCCGTAGGACAACCCATTACCCTTACCGCGGCGGGTAGCGCTGCTGTCCATTCGCGGGACGACAATGTTCGTTATCGGGGCCGGCATTCAGTGTGATCGCCTTGGGGACCGCTGCCGGCCGCGACGAGGCACCCGGCCGACTTGTAGGGTGTCGTCACGTATTTGGCCTCCGGCTAGCGTTCAGCTCCGATCGGACCAAAGCTTTTAGCTGATCTGCGCCAGGATACCCGAACACTTCAAGGTCATTGATGAGTAACGTCGGAGTGCCACCGACACCGAGCCTTTTCCCGGCTGCGCGATCACGGTCCACAAATGCGAGGACGCCAGGATCGGACAGGCACGTTCCGAAAGCCTTTGCGTCGGAAACGCCTGCGTCTCTCGCGTAGTCCGTCCAGCTCCTGTGTCCGATGAGTTCCTGCGATGAAAACAGGAGATTCTGGTAAGCTTCAAACGCGTGCTGTTTCCCGGCGCACTCGGCCGCGTGCGCCGCGCTCGTCGCATATGGGTGTATCGGAAGAGGGAAATACCGAAAAACGACAGCCACTCTATCCGGGTATTGCCCCCGGATCTCTTTTAGTTCCTGCGAAGCGTCTCTACACACGGGACACTGGAAGTCTGAGAACTCGACGATCGTAACATCGGCAGTGGATGGTCCAATACGATTCCCGGCAACCCCGAAGTTGCGCCAAGCTACAATCCTGCGAGTTTCCGGTCCGCTGTTCGCTTGAACAAACCATCGGTCATAGACTCTTATCGAGACCATCGCGACAGCGGCAGTGGTCACGAGTACGAGGGCGACATTTAGCGTCAGATCTTTTGCGCGTAGCATAATGAATACCTCAATAGGGGATGGCAGCCGCCGGCTAGGTGGAAGCAGAACACAACGGCGACTGCCTACTCGGCCATCGTGCTGGGCCGGGTCCCCTTCGTTGTCTTATTCAATCTTCAGACGCAGGCTCGACAAGTGCAACTGGTAGCGCTGCAGCAGCACGAAAGGTTGCAGCACTGGCCTCCGCTGGAGCACTGCGACCCGTTTGCCAAACAATCGAAAGCGCGAACCGCGGGGCGCTGGAGACTGCCAGCAGCAGAGATTACGCCGACAGTTGCCATGACCAAAGTCCACAACTTACGTTTCATAGATACTCCTTGTTTCGCGGTATCTCCGCAAAAGGTTTAGATTCGTCTCTCGGACTCAGAGGTGGTTACCCAGCGGGGTTGGCAGGTAAGCTCTTTGTGGTTACGAAATTAGATGTGGGCTTGATTGTACTGCCGCCCGCAGGGACTGTCAACTGCAATCCGTCGATTATCAAGATAATGACCTGTTTTTGGCGGCGTTTCAGGATTCAAGTACTAAATAACATTCTAAGAGTCAGTTATTTGCGGTAAATGCATGTGGATCGAAATTATTCCTTACAATTTGTGTGTCGACCGGGGGAAAGACAACGAGTCAGGCCACGATTTGCCGCATGCGGTAGCGACCGCCAGTCCGATGCGCCATGGCCACCCATCTCTCGATTTCGCGCGGGGCGGCATTCGTTCCGTTATTGTATCGGGCCATCGACGCGCATGCATTCATTACAGACGCCGTTCGGCAAGAATCCCGAATCCATCGCGGAGCAACCCGGATCCAACGGGGCTTTAAGCGGATGGCGCTTCCGTCTTCAGGCTCCGCTGCTTGCCGGAGATGGTTTCCATCACGTGGGAGTAGATCGAGCGGCCTTGCGTTTTGGACGACTTCCGGTAGAATAAAAGACTTATTGTAAACTGTAGGCGCGTTGCGCTGCGCGTGTCTAAGATGGAGGCTCAAGTGACGAATAGGCAATACTGTTTGGCCAACGCCGTTCGGATTCCCCCGGGTGCCGGCAGGCTCTGGCCGGACACGTCGGCTATTTTCGCGAACTGCGGCTCAATGAGCGTATGCAAAGACGGAGACGGCCGACGCGGACACGCGCGAGGTGGACGGGCCGCGGATGTCCCTCACTACTAGAGACAACGAGTGCCGGAAAAATAGAACCATGCCAAACTTCACGCACCGGGTACGCGTGGCGTTCCCCGACACAGACGCCTCCGGACGCATCCATTTCACCGCCATGCTGCGCTATTTCGAATCGGCGGAGATCGAGTTTCTGCGCTCTCTCGGATTCAGCTATCGCGACGCGCCGGATATCGGATTTCCGCGCGTGCGCGTGGAGTGCGAGTACCGGTCGGCGGTGGGCTTCGACGACGAACTGGACATCGCGGTGTCGGTGAAGCGGGTGGGCACGTCGTCGTATACCCTGGCGTTCGTTGCATTGAAGGACGGCGCGACGACTGCCAATGGCTCGATTGTGGTGGTATGCGTGGGACGGCCAGGGCGGGCGCAGGCTTTGCCGGAAGTGTTGAAGGACGCCTTACGCGGGGCGGCTGAATGATGCGGAGTTTGCCAAAATTGTGGGGTGGGCGATTACGTCCCACGATTGCTCAAAGGAATCGCGCATGATTTTGCTGGCGCCTATTATCGGGGCGATTGCTCTTGTGATCATCCTGTGGGATGGCTTCGAGGTGATCATCCTGCCCCGGCGCGTGGCGCGGCGCTTGCGTTTGAGCCGGCTCTTCTATTTGTTCACCTGGTCCATTTGCTCGTGGGTGGCGCGCCGGATGCGCCCAGGCAGGCGCCGCGAACGCTATCTCAGCTTTTATGGGCCCCTTTCGCTGCTGTTCCTGATCGTGGTTTGGGCCACCGGAATGATGGTGGCCTTTGCCCTGGTGCAGTGGTCGGTGGGGCTGCCCAATATGAGCTTCCTGGAAAGCCTCTACCTTAGTGGCACCACGTTCATCACGCTCGGGATGGGCGTGCCGCACACGCGCATGGCAAGGGCCGTGCTCATTCTGGAGGCCGGCGTCGGTTTCGGTTTTTTGGCGCTGGTGATCAGCTATCTTCCGGTACTGTACCAGTCTTTTGCGAAGCGCGAAACCAGTATTTTGCTGCTGGACTCCCGCGCCGGATCGCCTCCTACGGCCGCCGAACTTCTGCGGCGCTATGCCACGGGCCACGGCTTGGCGGCCATCGATGAACTGCTGCGCGAATGGGAGATCTGGTCGGCCGACCTGCTGGAAACCTACATTTCGTATCCCGTGCTGGCGTACTTCCGCTCGCAGCACGACAACCAATCCTGGCTGGCGGCGCTCACCGCCATACTAGATGTTTGCGCCGTGGTGATCGCAGGCATCGATGGCCTGGCGCCGTGGCAGGCCCGGTTGACCTTCGCCATGGCGCGGCATACCGTGGTGGATCTGGCGCAGATTGTGAATGCGCCGCCGCGCGCGCCGGAACCGGACCGGCTGCCCGCGGAGGCCCTGGAACAATTCAAAGCGGGGTTGAAGGCGGCGGGCATCGCGCCATGCAACGCAGCGGAGTTCGACGACAAGTTGACCCAAGCTCGCCGCCTCTACGAGCCTTACGTGTTTGCGCTGGCGCAGCGGTTTATCTTAAGCCCGGCCACCTGGATGCGCGTCTCCAACACATTCGACAACTGGCGCACCAGCGCGTGGGAGCGCAGTTCCAGCGGACTGGCACAGACGCTGTTCGACGATGGCGGCGACGTTCATACGTAATAGAACTTGTCCGCGGCACGGGCTATTTGACAAACGGCGCAGTCGCGTTATTATTTGGAATACCCCCCCGATTTCGACGATCCCTGAAAATCTGCGATGCCAGACACCGTAATCCTCCATACCGAACTGCCCGGAATCGAAAAGCACGCGCAAGGCAAAGTGCGCGATGTCTATCACGTTGACGGGCGATTGCTGATCGTGGCTACCGACCGCATTTCGGCCTTTGACTACATTCTGCCCACCGGCATCCCCGATAAAGGCCGGGTGCTTACGCAACTATCCATCTTCTGGTTCGACTTCCTGCGGGACGTCACGCCAACGCATTTCCTCACCGCGAACGTGGACGAGTATCCACCAGAGTTGCGCCAATTTCGGGAGCAGCTTGAAGGCCGGTCGATGCTGGTGAAGCGCGCGCAAATGGTGGAGATCGAATGCGTGGCACGCGGCTACCTGGCGGGCTCCGGGTGGAAAGAGTACCAGGCGCATGGCACCGTCTGCGGCATTCCCCTTCCCGCCGGATTGCGCGAAAGCGACCGCTTGCCCGCGCCCATCTTCACGCCATCCACGAAGGCCCAGACCGGCCACGACGAAAACATTTCGTTCGAAACCATGTGCGCGCGGGTGGGCGCGGATTTGGGCACGCGTTTGCGCGATCTCACACTGCGCATCTATTCGCGGGCGGCGGCGTATGCAGAAGCCAAGGGCGTGATCATCGCCGATACCA
The DNA here is from genome assembly GCA_049516155.1 of Bryobacteraceae bacterium. GTDB lineage: Bacteria > Acidobacteriota > Terriglobia > Bryobacterales > Bryobacteraceae > Bog-159. Next base: position 4,059 of record JBEKTJ010000111.1, on the reverse strand, counting down.
AATTCGAGTTCGGCTTCGTGGATGGCGAGCTGCTGCTGGGCGATGAAGTGCTGACGCCGGATTCATCGCGGTTCTGGCCCGTGGACAGCTACCGTCCCGGCGGCGCGCAGTTTTCATACGATAAACAGTATGTGCGCGACTATCTGGAATCCATCCATTGGAGCAAACAGCCGCCCGCTCCGCCGCTGCCGGACGACGTGGCCGGCAGGACCGGCGAGAAATACCGGCAGGCATATCGTGTTTTGACTGGCAAGGAGCTATGAACTGGCTGGACATCGTGCTGCTGCTGGTGCTGGTGGGATCGGTAGTCACCAGTTTCTCCACCGGCTTGACACGCGAGATCCTGGGGCTGGTTTCCATGATTGCGGCGCTGGTGCTCGCCATATGGTTTTACGGAACGGCAGGATCTTTTCTGCTGCCTTACGTCAGCTCGCCGGGGGTCGCCAATTTCTGCGGCTTCCTGACGGTATTTTGCGGTGTGCTGATCCTGGGCGCGATCTTGGGCCGGGTGATGGGCCGGTTGATGAAAGTGGCCGGGCTGTCGTTCGTGGACCGGCTGTTGGGCGCGGGTTTCGGCGTTGTACGAGGACTGCTGATATCGATCGCCCTGGTGCTGGCGATGTTGGCTTTCACGCCGGGCAAGGCGCCGCCGAATGCCGTCGTGCACTCCAGGGTGGCGCCCTACGTAATCGACGCCGCCCGGGTCTGCGCCGCGGTGGCGCCGCACGAGTTGAAAGATGGATTCCGCAAGAGTTACGAGCAGGTGAAAACGATTTGGGGCAACGCCCTGAAAAAGGGCATTCGGGGATTGCCGGATGCGGGAAAGGCATAAATGAAAGAGAAGTTTGAAGCGTTGGTGGAGCATCTGGTCGGGCATGGATTTTTCCTTGAAGAAGTAGTCGAGTTGATCGAGAAGACCCTGATCGAAAGAACGCTGGAACGCACCGGCGGAAACCGCTCGGCCGCTAGTAAGCTGCTGGGGATTCACCGCAACACACTGCAGCGGAAGATGGCGGAATATAAACTGGACACGCAGAAGGCGCGGCGCAAACCCGTGCGCGCGGAGTCCCAATCGCGCCGGAAGGCCGCCAGCGCGTAATGGATCTGCTGGTCTTCGATCTGGACGGCACGCTGATCGATTCCAAACTCGATCTGGCGCATGCCGCCAATGCCGCGCGCGGCCACATGGGCATGCCGCCGATCGAGAATGAGCGCGTCTACTCTTATGTCGGCAACGGCGCGCCCGTGCTGATCCGGCGGGTGCTGGGAGTGGAGGCTACCGAAGCCCAGGTGCAGGAAGGGCTGGAGTTTTTCCTGGAATACTATCGCGATCACATGCTGGACCACACGGTCCTCTACCCCGGCGTGCGGGAAGCGCTCGACCGGCTGCGGGATGCGGGAGTGCGGATGGCCGTGCTCACCAACAAGCCGGTGAAGATCAGCCGCGCTATTGTGGAGGGGCTGGGAATCGGCGGACACTTCCGCCAGGTCTATGGCGGCAACAGCTTCGATTTCAAGAAGCCGCACCCCATCGGGGTCGAGACTCTGATGGAGGAATGCGGCGCATCGCGGGAGCGCACCATGATGGTGGGCGACAGTTCCGTGGATATTCAGACGGCGCGCAACGCGCAAGTGAAGTCCTGCGGCGTGACTTACGGCTTCCAGCCCGGCTCGCTCAAAACTGTGCCGCCGGATTTGCTGGTGGACCGCATGGAGGATCTGGCCGCATGGGTGATCGGCTCCGCCGGTTATTTCTGCGAATAAGTCACGCTGACTGTGGTTCCGTCATTGCCGGTCCCCACGGCTACCACTACGGTGCGGTTCCTGGCTGTGTCGTCTCCTGAAATCAAGCCGCCGGAAGATGCGCCCAGGCTACCCGTAATGTTGGCGGATATATGAAATCCGGTCTGCTTCAATTCCCGCTCATAGAAGGCCACTACGTCCGCCGCAGCGTCCCGGGTCTGGAATTTGAAGCTGCCCGAAGTGCCCTGCTGGGCGTTCAGGCTGAAGACGCCTACCGGTTTGGAATCGGGATAGGCCGGAATCCAGGGCGGTAGCGTGGCCCGGCCGGTCCCACTGCTGGCCCCCAGGGTCAGCGACTCCGAGCCAGCGCCATCGTCGGCGTGAAAGCTGAACTTTCCCCGCTGCATGTCGTCGAAGGTCACGGTCATGGTCTTGCCGGTAGACTTCTGGCGAATCGTAACGACGCCCCGGCCATCGTCGCTCGAGACCACTTCCAGATCCGGATTGGTGGCGGCGAGTAGTCTCGCCGTGGCCAGGCCCGGATTGTTCCGCATTAATTCCGCATCGAATCCGGCTTGTTTGGCTTTGTGCACGAGGAAAAGGCCGCCGCCAACCACCGCAAGCAAAAACAAACCCAATACGGCGATCAGTATCCAAACGATGGGGCTGATTTTCCGCGTGGCTACGGGCGGGGCACTGGAAGCGGCAGCCGGCGGTGTATCGCCGGCCTTGACGCGAGTTCCACAGGTGGTGCAAAACGCGCCGCTTACTTGCGCTCCGCAGCTCTGACAAAAAGGCATACTTCCTCGCTTCAGTACACTCTAGCATGGGCGGGTTTGCACGACCAGCCAGAACACGCTCATTAGTTGGCGGGCGGGCAATCCTGAGTGTCGCCGCGGCCAGCGTTTTCTCATCGAAGGATGAGCCTGGCACTTTGGGTGGCGCAAGTGGTTTCGCCTTCGCATCCGCCTTGGCATCAAACCGCTTAAGCTGCTGCTCGACCTCCAGGTCGCAGGCAGCCATCAGCTTCTGGTAATGGCGGTAGGCGGCTTGAGTCTGAACACGTGCTCGGACCGGTATTCTCCCGTCAGCGCCTGTTGGTAGTGGGCTACTTTGATTCAAAGTAGCCCACTACCGAACTATTGTTTCTTCGGACGCTTTCACTCGTCCGTCTCGCAGCCGCGCCAGCACCCGTGGGTCCCGCTCCCCGGCCAGAATTGCATCCAGGATCGCCAGCCCGCTCAGCCCTGTGATGTCGCTGAGAACATGATGAAGCTGAACGTTCATTATGAATCTGAAGGTTCATTTGATTCAGAGCCTTCTGCATATACAGTACGTCAGTGGACGCCAAGCGGATCAGGTTATCGCGGTGACGCGCTAACGATCTCAGCGCACAGACCTCCTGCACCGGACGAAACGATCCGCGCAACAATCCGGCCGAATGAAGACGCTGTAGCCATGGGCAGTCGGAAACGTCCGTCTTCCGGCCAATAAACGCCGGTGGCGCCCATAGCCACGGTTTCGATGCCACAGTGCTTCAACCAATGGCACAACTCGCCAGTAAACGTTCCAAAGCTTTGAACCGGTTGCTCGTCGCGGTCGGCGGGCACGGCGACGTAAATTTCTTCCGCTCCGATGTCCATTCCGGCTGCGTTGGGATTCAAAATAGTACGAGCACGAAACCTGGAACGATTGCATCCGGGCTTTGACAGAAGCTCCAGTGATGAGTCGGTCTTTGGCTGTCGCCGTCCACGGTCTTTTTAGATCATACCCGCCGACCAATCTCTCTAGCTTCGTTCCTTCCTGGTATGGCCGGCTCTGGTCCGAACGGCTTCATGCCGGTCGGAGCCGGTCCACCGGCTTGCATGACACAAGAGTCAAGCGCCTTCAAGAACACCCGAATGCTACCATGGACGCATCGGTCCTTGGCCCTCTGGTACCTTGATCTGATCATCCCTCACGTCTGCGCGCACAAGGGAAGGTACTCGAATAGGACAGTCGGGGGCTGGCCGAGTGACGACGCGATGGCAGCGCCTTGGGCTTAGCTAATGCTCGGTGGGCCGCGCTCTACCCTCCCCCCTCATCACCCCGCGACGCTAACACTTCCGGCCCGATCACACGCGCCGCCGCCCATCCCACCTCTCCAAACCTCCCCGGCGCCGCCGTCAAAACAATTGGAAAGCTGGTCTCCTCGGCGGGCGCTTCCGGCGGCTTCCCCGGCTTGGCGGCGACAAGAGCCAGATACTTCAGAATGGTGTAAATGTCGCCCTCTTCCGGCAGCCGGAAGTCAAAATCCTGCGTGCGGAAATGAATCCC
>JBEKTJ010000110.1:0-22026 GCA_049516155.1 Bryobacteraceae bacterium | reverse complement strand
TTTGAATTTTGAGCGAACCCAATTTGCGGGGGATGGTTGGTGAGTGGGCGCGGGGGCTATTTGGGTGTTCCATCAATTATGTCCACGGTCTTGGCGGATGCCGAATTCAAGGTAGCATGCCGACGGTCGGATGGCGCCGGGCTGTCGGGTTGCGGAGGTCTGTAAGGGATTGAAAAGGTTGGGCGATTTGGCAGCGGGGATGGCTTCCGAAACGAGTAACCCGCACGGTTCGTCCGGATGCGAGTTGGCGCCACCTTGCAATTTGAAAAGCCCGACGGATACGGAAGGCGTTCCGTTCCCGGTTAATCGAAGCTAAGATCAATGGTTCGGTTCCCCAAAATATGACTGACCCGGCCCCCGGCGGCATCGAAAAGGGCGAGCAGCTATCCCGCCAACTAGCCGCGGGGCAGATCGGTATGATCGCCATCGGGGGTGCGATCGGCACCGGACTCTTCCTCGGCAGCTCGCTCGCCGTGCGTATCGCCGGTCCCGGCGTCATCCTCACCTATCTGATCGGAGCGGCCATCGCCCTTCTCTTCATGGGCGCGCTATCGGAGATGGCCGTCGCACATCCCACCGCAGGTTCTTTTGGCGTGTATGCCGAGATTTATGTGAACGCCTGGGCGGGCTTCACCATCCGCTACACGTATTGGGCGGCGCAATGCATTGCCATCGGCGGTGAAGCGACGGCTATCGCGATCTACTGCCAGTGGTGGTTCCCGCAGACGCCGAAATGGCTTTGGATTCTCGGATTTTCGGCCGCTCTGGTGTACGTCAACGCGCGCAGCGTGGGCAGCTTCGGCAGCTTTGAGTATTGGTTCGCCATGATCAAGGTGGTGGCGATCGTTCTATTCATCGGTTTCGGTGTGGCGCTGCTGGCCGGGTTCGGCCCGGCGCCGGCCGTGGGCTTCTCGAACTTCACCGCGCATGGAGGGTTCCTCCCCGCAGGGTGGCGCGGCGTGTGGATGGCGATGGTGTTCGTGATCTTCAGCTACATCGGAACCGAGGTGGTGGCGGTCACGGCAGGCGAGGCGCGGGATCCCAAAACGGCCGTGCCACGCGCCATGCGATCCATGCTCGGCCGCTTGATTCTGTTCTATGTGGGAGCCATCGTGGTGCTCGTCGGGATCGTTCCCTGGAACCGGATTCAACCTGGCGCGGACCTTACGGCGAGTCCCTTCGTGAAGGTGTTTCAGTTGATCGGCGTCCCCGCCGCTGCGCACGTCGTGAACTTCGTGGTGATCACCGCGGCCGCGTCCAGCATGAACTGCAATCTGTACATGGCCACCCGCATTATGTTTTCGCTCGCCCGCGGGGGGTATGCGCCGACTTCGTTTGGCCGCGTTTCGCCGCGCGGGACCCCCGTGGCCGCGTTATTCGTCTCAGCCGCGGGGTTGGCGCTCGCACTAGCCGTGGCCCTGCTGTATCCCAATGGCGCTTACGTCTATCTGTTCGGGATCTCCCTTTTTGGCGGATTGTTTGTGTGGCTGATGATCTTTCTCACGCATCTTTATTTCCGTCCGCAGTGGGACGCCTCGGGCCAGCCGCGCTTGCCCGTTCGCATGATCGGGTACCCCTACACCTCGCTGCTCGGAATGGCCGCGATCGTCGCCATTGTCGCGACCACGTGGTGGGTCGACGGGATGCGTGTAACGATCATCGCCGGATTACCGTGGCTGGGATTGTTGACGGCCGCTTATTTCCTTGTGAGACGGCGGCTGGAACGCAATCCGCAGGGCTAAAATAAGGCGATATGCGAAGCGTTATCCCGGCCGTCCTTTCGGTAGGTGCGAGTATTCTCGCATTGGCCATTTACCATCAGTTGCAACACCCAAAATCCGTGGCGGCTCAACCGGCCGCCGATGCCATCACCCTGCGGGTCGTCTTCGGCTATCAGCGGACAGCCGTGAAGACCTATGATGGCAGCCTCCGTGTGACCGGTGGAGTACTGCAGGGCATCCAGCCATGGCGCTTTTTGCAGGACGACGCCGTTACGGGGCCGAATTCCTGGAAGCTGCAAATCCGGCGAATTGTTTTTGAGAACCAGCCGGATGCACCACAGTCGATGGCCGGGGGACCGTTCTCGCAAAATATCGTTCCAGCGGGGATCTTCGTAACCGTAGACAGCACCGCTTCATCGATCGATTTTCAAACCACCCAGGGTAGTTTCTCCGTCCCGGTTGCCGACCTGCTCTATGGCCACGAGCTTTGGTTCCTCGATCATGATGTGCAGGTCGCGCGAGTTCCCGCGGCCGTGCGCATCTCTCCGAAAAACGACGAAGAGCACGACTTTCCCTCGATCGCAGTAACCCGAAGCGGCGAAGCATGGACGGCCTGGCAAGCGTATCGGGATCGCGGCGATCATGTTTACGTTCAGCGCCAAGGCGGCGAACCTGTGCGCCTGACCACGGCCAAGGGCGACATCTTCCGCACATCCGTTGCCGAGGATCCGGATGGGCGCGTCCACGTGGTCTGGTCGGAGCGGTTTGGCGAAGCGTGGAATCTGTATGAGCGCGTCTTCGATGGCCGCGACTGGTCGGCCCGCGCGCAGCTTACGCGAACCGATGGGCCCAACATCTATCACAAGCTGATCGCGGGCAGGGGGAGTCTGGACCTGATTTGGATCGGCCATGAAGGCGGCGAATCGTATTTCTATTTGGCATCCTATGCGGGTTCCGCGGGCTGGTCGCAGCCCCAGCGGATCGGCGGTCCGAGCGTCTGGAATCCCGACGCGGCGTTCGATGGCGAAGGCAATCTGCACACCGCTTGGGATAGCTACCGCGACGGCAACTACGATATCTTCTACCGCCGGATCGGAGGGGACGGTATCGCCGGACCGGTCGAGCAGGTGACCAAATCGCCCGGGTTCGACGCGCATCCATCGCTGGCCGTGGATGGCCAGGGCCGGCCGTGGCTCGCCTGGGACCAATCCGGCGCTAATTGGGGCAAGGACTGGAGCCACGACGATCAGAATCGCTCGACGGTGCTGTATAAGGACCGTTCGATTCGGGTTCTGGTGAAAGATAGCGGAGTGTGGAAAGAAGGGCCGGACCTGGCTGCCGCCGTGCCCGACCGCCTGCGCCGCTATTGGCAGCTTCCGCATTTGGCGGCCGATGGGACGGGCCGTATTTGGGCGCTGTTCCAGATGCGCACCAGCGCGATTCTGCAGCGCATCGACTACTGGGCGGCTGCTGGAAGTTGGGATCTCTATCTCACCAGCATCGACCATGGCGTCTGGCAACCGGCCGCTATCCTACCGAATTCCGCCGGGCGCAATGAGGCGCCATTCCAGATCGTGCCGGCGGCGCATGGTGTCCGGATGACGTGGGCCACCGACGGCCGCGAGCCCGGAAAATCTAGCGCGGCTTATCAGGCGGGCACGATGGTGCATTACGACGTATTCGCCGCGCAAGCCTCCGCCGCACCGCCTTCCGGCTCGCCGATTCTTACCACGCACACCGAACTTGCCGGAACCCCACAAGTGATGCATCCCCACGAGCGTGAGGACGTGCGGCGCATCCGTGCTTACCGCCTGCATGTCGGCCCCACCGAGTATCGCATCCTGCGCGGCGATTTCCACCGGCACACCGATATTTCGAACGATGGCGCGGGCGACGGCTCGCTGGAGGACTACTACCGTTACATGCTCGACGCAGCTTCGATGGACACCGGCATCGTCACGGATCACAACATGGGAGGCGATATCGAATACAACTGGTGGCGGACGGAGAAATTCTACGATCTGTTTGCGATCCCGGGCCGCTTCACTCCGTTGTTCGGATACGAGCGCAGCGTGAATTATCCCAATGGCCATCGCAATGTCGTGTTCGATCACAGGGGTGTGCGGACGCTGCCGGTTGGCGCGGACGAGAATGGAGGCAGGGCAAATAGCGGCGGGATTCTATATCCGTACCTGCGGCAGAATAGGGGAATTTGCATGGAGCACTCCCTGGCGACAGGACAGGGGACCGACTGGCGCGACAACGATTCCGAACTCGAGCCGTTAGTGGAGATTTACCAGGGGTATCATGCGGCCTATGAATTCGAGGGCGGCCCGCGGGCGGAAAGCGGCAACAACCATCTGCTGGTGCACGGTTCGTATGAGCCCTCCGGATTCTACTGGAATGCGCTGAATAAAGGCTACAAGCTGGGCGTGCAGGCAAGCTCCGATCATATTTCCACGCATGTCAGTTATGCGATGATTCTGACGCCCGCGGTGAAGCGCGGCGAAATCGTGGAACAGATGCGGCGCCGGCATGCTTACGCGGCCACCGATAACATCATTCTCGATTTCCAGGCGGTGGATTTGGACGGCGACGCTTATCTGATGGGTGATGTTCTCACTGCCTCGCAAGGGTTGAGGCTGCGGGTGAAAGTTGGCGGCACCGACGTGCTGACGCGCGTTGAGTTGATCCGCAACGGCGCGGTGATTTACAGCGTTGCCGACGCCGGCAAGAAGGATGCCGAGTTCGAGTTCCGCGACGCCGCGCCAGTACAGGGCACAAACTGGTATTACGTGCGAGCCACGCAGATCGATCGGAACCTGGCATGGAGTTCCCCGATTTGGGTGACGTACCGGTAGCTGATAGACGGTGCGAAAGCGCAGCGAACGTCACGACGCTTAGTTTACTTGTGAGCGGCTTTCTGAAGAGCCTTCTTGTGGCGCCGCGGCAGCCTGGACTTGTTCTTGCTCGCCAATTGGGGAATTCTAGGCCTCGGCGGAGTGTTTTTCTTCTCGACTGGCGCGGCGGCTACCGGCGGTTCGCTGACGGGCGCCGGCTGGTCTTTCTTATCCTTCTTATCGCGTTTCTCAGCCATATGGGTTCAACTTATGTCCCCTCAAGTGTACTCCAAGCAGCATGCTCCCGCCCGGGCGTGGCCATCGCATCAGATTTCGGATCCCAGCGGCTGGGCTTCGGGCGGCTCCTGGTGGCGCACGCGATACCACCAGTGTTGCAGCCGGTCGAAGTAGAGATACACCACCGGAGTGGTATAGAGCGTCAGCATCTGGCTTACCAGAAGCCCGCCGATAATCGTAATCCCGAGCGGGCGGCGCAATTCGGATCCGACACCGCTACCTAGCGCCAGGGGCAAAGCCCCCAGCATGGCGGCCATGGTGGTCATCAGAATGGGGCGAAAGCGCAGCAGACACGCTTCGAAAATCGAGTCGCGGGAATTCTTGCCTTCGTTGCGCTCGGCGGCCAGCGCGAAGTCGATCATCATGATGGCATTCTTCTTCACAATACCGATCAGCAAAATGATGCCGATCATGGCGATGATACTCAGATCGGTGTGCGTGAGCATCAGCGCCAGCAGCGCGCCCACGCCCGCCGAGGGCAGCGTGGATAGAATCGTGATCGGATGGATATAACTCTCGTAAAGAATGCCGAGCACGATATAAACCGCCGCCAGCGCGGCCGCGATCAGGATCGGTTCGTTCCCGAGAGAATCCTGGTAGGCCTGCGCGGTTCCGGCAAACCGGGTCTGAATGCTGCGCGGCAGACCCACCGTAGCCGCCGCCTGGGTGATGGCTTCCACGGCATCTCCCAATGCCACACCCGGTTGCAGGTTGAACGAGACGGTAGTGGCCGGCGCCAGTCCCTGATGGGTCACCGCCAGCGGTGCGGTGGTGGGGGCGTAGCTGGCGATGGCGTCCAATGGAACCTGCGTTCCGTTCGGCGACTGCACAAAGATATCTCGCAGCGATAACGGATTCTGCCAGTACGGCGGGGCCGCTTCCATCACTACGTGATATTGATTCAGCGACGTATACATGGTGGATACCTGGCGCTGGCCAAATGCGTCGTAGAGCGTGTTGTCCAGCAGTTGCGAGGATATGCCGAACCGTGCGGCCGTCTTGCGGTCGTACACTACCATGGACTGTAGCCCGCGGTTCTGCTGGTCGCTGTTCACGTCCGCGATGATTGGGATCGTTTTCAATTCCTGCAGCATGCGCGGGGCATACTCGTTAAGGTCCTGCAAGTTGTCGCACAGCATGGTGTATTGATACAGCGCGGCGCTGGAACGTCCGCCAATGCGCAGGTCTTGCGAGGCCTGCATGTAGAGAGTCGCACCCGGTATGCGCGCCAGTTTGGGCCGGAGCCGTGCGATGATCTGGTCCACTCCGACCTTTCTCTCCTGTAGAGGTTTCAGGGACAGGTAGATGCGCGCCTGGTTGGCGGTGCCGCCGCCCGGTCCCGATCCGCCCGTGGAACCGCTCACGGTATCGACGCCCGGATCTTTATCCACGATGTCCACCATCTGGCGCACGATGCGGTCCATATCTTGAAACGAAATATCCTGGTCGCCGGTAATCTGGCCACTGACTCGCCCGTTGTCCTGTTGCGGGAAAAAGCCCTTTGGCACGTGAATGAACAGGTAACCATTCAGGGCGATCGTACCTAACAGGACGGCCAGCGTCACCGGCGCGTATTTCAGCGCCACGGAGAGGGTAGTCCCATACGTATCGATGATCCAGGTGAAGAAGCGCTCGCTGAGCCGGTACAGCCAGCCATGCTCAGTGTGCTCCTTCAATAGATGCGCGCACATCATCGGCGTGGTGGTGAGCGACACCACCAGGGAAACCGCAATGGCCACCGACAGGGTGATCGCAAACTCGCGGAAGAGGCGGCCCACGATGCCGCCCATCAACAGCAGCGGAATGAAGACGGCGATCAAGGACAAACTCATGGACAGTACGGTGAATCCAATCTCCTGGGCTCCCTTGAGGGCCGCTTGAAATGGATGCACTCCCTGTTCCAGATAGCGGGTGATATTCTCGATGACCACGATCGCGTCATCCACTACAAAACCGGTGGAGATGGTCAGCGCCATCAAAGACAAGTTGTCGATGCTGAAGTGCAGCAGGTACATTACCCCGAAAGTTCCAATCAGCGATACTGGAACGGCCACGCTGGGTATCATGGTGGTACGCACGCTGCGCAGGAAGAAGAAAACCACCAACACCACCAGCAGCACCGAGATCAGCAGCGTCCTTTCCACGTCGTTCACCGAGGCGCGGATGGTAACGGTCTGATCGATGGCTACCTGGATATGAATGGCTTGCGGAACGGACGCCTGCAACTGCGGCAGCATGGCGCGGATGCGATCCACCGTATCGATGATGTTCGCGCCCGGCTGGCGGAAGATGACCACCTGAACGGAGGGCAGACCATTGGCATAGCCGGAGTTGCGCAGGTCTTCGACGGAGTCCAGCGCTTCGCCCACATCCGAGACACGCACGGCTATTCCATTGCGATACGCCACGATCAAGGGCGCATAATCGATGGCCTTGAAGATTTGGTCGTTGGCGCCAACCTCCCATATGCGGTGACCGTCGGAGAAGTGTCCTTTGGGGTTGTTGGCGTTGGCTGCGGCCAGCACGCCCCGCACTGCCTCCAGGCCAATGCCATACTTGTTCAGCGCCGTTGGGTTCAGTTCCACGCGCACGCCGGGCAAAGCGCTTCCCCAAACCGCCACTTGTCCCACGCCGGTCACCTGCGACAACTTCTGCGCCATGATCGACGATGCGGCATCGTACATCTGGGCCTTGGAAAGGATGGGCGAGGTCAGCGCTAGAAACAGGATGGGAAAATCCGCCGGATTCACCTTGCGGTAAGTGGGGTTCATCGGCAGGTTGGCCGGCAAATAACCGCGCGCCGCATTGATGGCCGCTTGCACGTCGCGCGCCGCCGCATCGATGTTCCGGTTGAGATCGAATTGCATCGTAATGCTGGTCGATCCCAAGCTGCTCGACGAGGTCATCTCAGTGACCGATGCAATGCGGCCGAACTGCCGTTCCAGGGGCGTGGCGACTGAGGAGGCCATGGTTTCGGGACTGGCGCCCGGCAACGACGCGGAGACGGATATGGTCGGAAAATCGACCTGCGGCAGCGGCGATACGGGAAGAATCCGAAAAGCCACCAGCCCGGCCAGCGCTATCGCGATGGTCAGCAGGGTGGTCGCGACCGGCCGCCTGATAAAGATTTCAGAGATGTTCATAATTGCGCCGGTCTTGGCTGCGCGGCGATGGAAGACATAAATTTCAAATGACGATAGCATGAGGGCTGCGTCAATGTCTACTAAGTTTATAGACTTTTAAAAACACTGGTTCCGCCTGCGGCTGGTGGGATGTTAGAACGGAAACATGACCGCGAAAACTTTCGACCGCATCAATCCGCTGACGGGCGCAGTTGCCTCCAGCGCTCCGGCAATGACCAGCGATCAGGCGGCGGATATAGCGAACAAGGCCCAAGCCGCCTTTCCCGCCTGGGCAGCTCTCGGCCCCAACGCGCGCCGGGAAATGCTGATGAAAGCGGCCGCTGCCCTAATGTCGAGGAGCGGCGCTTTCGCCGAAGCGATGATGGACGAGACTGCCGCTACCCGCGGCTGGGCAATGTTCAACACCGGTCTAGCGGCTGGAATGATTCGGGAAGCGGCCGCCATCACGACGCAGATTAGCGGCCAGGTGATTCCCACGGATAAGCCGGGGTGTTTGGCCATGGCTCTCCGCGAGCCTGTTGGAGTGATTTTGGGAATCGCGCCTTGGAATGCGCCGATCATTCTTGGAACGCGGGCGATCGCGGTCCCCCTGGCTTGCGGCAATACCGTCATTCTCAAGGCATCTGAAATTTGCCCGCGAACCCATAGCCTGATCGTGGAGGCTTTTCGCGAAGTGGGCTTCGCCGATGGTGTGGTGAACGTTGTCACCAACGCGCCGGACGATGCCGCGGAAGTGGTCGGCGCCCTCATCGACCATCCGGCGGTGCGCCGCATCAATTTCACAGGTTCCACTGCCATCGGCCGGATCGTCGCGAAGCGCGCGGCAGAACACCTCAAACCCGTGCTTTTGGAGCTCGGCGGAAAGGCGCCACTCCTGGTGTTGGAGGATGCCGATCTGGACGAAGCCGTCAAAGCGGCGGCGTTCGGGGCGTTCATGAACCAGGGACAGATCTGCATGTCCACGGAGCGGATCATTGTGGTCGACCCCGTCGCCGACCAGTTTGCGAAAGCATTCAAAGCCAAGACGGAATCGTTGGCTGTAGGCGATCCGCGAGAGGGCAAGACGCCGCTTGGAGCACTTGTCGATCAAAAGGCCGTGCTTCACGTGGAGAGCCTGGTCCGGGATGCGCTACAACAGGGCGCCGTGCTGCTGGCCGGCGGACCATCGAAGGGTGTGCTGATGCCGGCAACCGTCGTCGATAGAGTTACGCCGCAGATGCGCCTGTTTCGTGAGGAGAGTTTCGGTCCCGTGGCCGCTCTGGTTCGCGCTCGCGATGAGGGGGAGGCTGTGCGGCTCGCCAACGACACGGAATACGGACTGGCCGCGTCCATCTTTACCGCGGACATCGCGCGCGGATTGAGACTGGCCCGCCAAATCAAATCGGGTATCTGCCACATCAATGGCCCTACGGTGCACGACGAAGCTCAGATGCCATTCGGCGGTGTAAGGGCATCCGGCTACGGGCGATTCGGCGGCACAGCCGGGATCGACGCATTCACCGAACTGCGATGGATCACAGTCGAGACACAACCGGGTCATTACCCGATCTGAGCTGTTCAGGAAAAGTTCCTTGATCCAGAAACTTTATCAACGGACTGAACGCCGAGACAAACAGACGAAGCGACAGAATCGGCTTTGGCGAGTTGAAGGCGGAAACAAATCGTGGATGCAAACGGAGCCAAGCGGCCTGCAGCTCCCTGGTTTTGGCCCTATGACGTTGATGAACTGCTGCGCGCGGCGGCGACCCTGGAGGGGCTTCGGAAGGCCGTCGGGACCGTTAATCCCCGGCCTCCCGGGTGGCGCAACGACCTGATCCAACTGGTCAAGAAATTGATTGCCCGGTCGTTGGCTTGGTATACGCGGCCCTTGCTTGCATTCAATGCTTCGGTGAGCCGATCGCTCGAAGAAATGGCCGCCGCCCTTGACCACCTTGCCATGAATATGGTGGCCCTCGAACGGGTATCCTCGCACAGGGTTGCCCTTGAAGAGCGCTTAGCGCAGAATTCCGAAGCGCACGTCGAGATTGTCGATAGGGTTCCAGGTAACGAAAGAACCGCTTACATTATTGGATTGTTCGGCAGCGGACGACACTACATTAATGAGCTGATGCTGCAGAACATTGGAAGAAGGGCGAAATATTTTAGGGATACGATCCGCCTGCATCCGGGTCCGACACCGATGATCTACAGCGGCCACGCCACACTGAAATATGTTTCCCGCGGCCAGGCTCAGCCGCAGACGATGCGCCGTATATTGGAAGCGGCCGGATCGGGATTTGCCGATGTGATTTTTGTCTATCGTCATCCGCTCGATTCGTTGCTGACAAATTGGATCTGGTGGCGCTCATGTATCCGCGAGAACGTCAACATTCCCGGCATCTCGCAAATGTACAAGAGCACGGACGATCTATGCGCCGACTTGGAGGATTCCTTTTCCGAATTCCAAGCTTTTGCCCAGGGCGATCCTGGTTTTTTCGCCGGCGCACCGGGGCCGCGTTTTCTGTCTTTCCCGGAATTTGTCGAGGAAACCGAGTTTCATCTGCAATGCGCCACGCTTACGTTGCGGCTCGAGGATTGCATGATCGATCCGCGCAAGGAATTTTCCAAGATCGTTGAGGTGATGTCGGTCCCTCTCGATCTGAGCGGCTTATATGTATCGGCTCCGAAGGCCAAGCCTTATGGTTATTGGGCGGTCAAATCCCAAGTACCTAGATTCAAGAGCTTTATCGAAGGGCTGGACGCTGGCACGAAGAGGCGGATTGAGAAGATCGGCTATGACGTGGAGGTCTAGACCCAACACTGTTCACTTTAAGGTCTTAGGTGGGGCAGACGATCGTTTTATGTCGTCTGCCCGCGCTCGGCGAAGGAGGCAGACCACGAAAGGCGATGGTCTGCCCCACTAAGGTGAACAGTATTGGGTCTAGGCGCGCCGTGCCACCCAGGCGCGGGTCGCATAAGTGGTCTCAATCCCCTTTAATTCCGCGATCCGCTTCGCGATGAAATCAAGAAACTGCTGGAAAAGTTCCGGACCTAATTGCACTTGTAGATCGTTCACCGAGCGCCACGCGCCGATATACTGCTCTGGCGTCTGGCGGAGGGAATGCCTGCCTTCAAGGTACAGCACGTCCGCGAATTGCGGCTTGGCGCTCAACATCTCGGTCAGCCGCTCGGTGATGCCGGAGCGGCCGGACGAGACGCGCCGGATGCCGGGTTTGAGCCGCGCGATGTGCGCCTCGATTTCGACCAGCAGCGGGTTCGCCTCGATGCAGCGGGGATTCCATAAAGCGGCGAAGACGCCACCCGGCCTCAGAATGCGGTGGAACTCACCGCAGGCTTCGTCGAAATTGGCCCAGTGGAGCGACGAGGCCATGCTGACAAGATCTACTGTGCAGTCCGGCAACCCGGTGGCTTCGGCCGCACCTTTCCGCCAGACAATGTGAGTCTCGCGGGAAGTCTCGATTCCTTGCGCGCGCATGTCGTCGTTGGGTTCCACGGCGATGACGGAATGCAGGCCGCGGGCCGCCAGCATACGCGTCCATATACCGGTGCCGGCGCCGATGTCGACGGCATCGATGCTGGCCGCATCGCGTCCCACATAACTCAAGATCGCGGTGGCGACCTGGGGCGCATAGCCCGGTCGGAACCTGGCGTAATCGCCAGCCAACCCTGTAAAATCTCCGTGTTTCATTGTTCACTCACCAGCGGATAGCGTATCCTCAAGCACGAGTTCCCCCTCCTGTACCATTTGCCGGTACAGCGCGACGTCCGCCGGATTGTCGATTTCGCCCCATTGGCCATCGGTCCCGATAGTATCTATCGGGAGCTCCTTTGCGGCTAGCAGCCGGCGCAGCAATCCGGTCACATCCAGGCGATCGCGGAGCGGTGCGTCAAGTGTACCGAGCAGGGCCTCGACGGCGCTCCATGCCGGCGGCGTGAATTTGAACAGACCCATATATTGCCCTTCGATATCTTCGATTCGGGTAGTCTTGCCGCCGATCTCCAGCAATTGGCCCGCGGGATTAATGCGGAAGGTTTCGGCGTCCGCCAAAGGATCCGCAAAACGGCGGGTCCATAAGCGGCGCCAAGCCCGGTCATAGCCGATCGTCAACTGGCCAGGGGCGCCGGCTAGGGCGCGCACCAGGCTGCTGCGGTAGAAGATGTCGCCATAGCTGACGACAACGGGCCCCGAAAGCAGCCAGGGAGCGGCCGCCGCGAGCGACATCACCATATTGGTTTCGGCCCATCGTTCGTTAGCGAAATAGGTCAGGCCGGGAAGATCGATCATTTCGGCGCGATAGCCGCGGACTACCCCCATCTGGCGCACCCCACCGCGCTTCAGTGCCGCGACCTGGCGCTCGATCAGTGGCCTGCCTAGGAGCTCGACAAGGCATTTCGGGCGGTCGCTCCCGAGATGCTCCATGCGGCTCCCGCGGCCGGCAGCGAGAATCACCCCACGCATTTTGCCGCCCCAAGGAGAGCGGCTACCCACACTTCGACTAGCGGACCGCACTTATGATGTAACATTAAATCCCTTTAATTAGAGCGAGAGTAAACAGACTAGAAACAACTATACCTTGTTATCCCGTTTGAACGGAAACCGGCGTGTTGGCAGTTGCGTCGCACGCTCAAGGCGCCATCAAGGCGCCATCATCATGACGGAACTGGAATACACAATCAAACACGGCGGCCTAACCCCTAAACGGCTGCTGAAAAAAATCACCAGGCGAGGGTTCGGGGTGTGCCTGCTGGGCGGTATCGCAGGCGCCGCGGCCACCCGCCGCGTCAGTACACCGTCGGCGGAAGTGCGGGCCGATTTCACCATCGCCATCATTCCCGATCCTCAGTTCCTGGCTCAATCGTGCCCTGACAGTTTCGGCGGGTATTACGCCGCCATGATGCAGTGGATCGTCGACCACAAGAGCATTGTTTTCACTTCCAGCGCACCGTCGTTTGACGCAAATATCAAGGCCGTAATAGGCGTCGGCGATTGCGTGAACCAGACTGCGGCCGATCAGTACGGCAACGCACAGGCGGCTTGGACCATCCTCGACCGGAATGGCATGGCATTCACGACGCCTCCGGGGAACCACGACTATGCAGGCAAACCCGATTCCCGCAGCAAACTCGGCGCGCAATTCACAACCGGCTATTTCTCGGCAGGCCACCGCTCTTCGGTTTACGGCTCGGGAATCGGTCTGGGTGGCGGAGACATGGCCTACTGGATTGGTTCTTACGACACGACCGGAGCCAACACCGCCGTAAAGTTTGTCATCTCCGGTATCAGGCTGCTCGTGCTGGCGATGGATTTCTTCGCCGGCAATGCGGCTTGGTCCTGGGCATACGACGTGATGCTGGCGAATTCCGATTGCGAATGCTATATCACGACACATGCGTGGCTGACCATGAAAGGAACGCAGTTCCAGAGAACGGACGCTTATGGCCCACAAACATATTCAATGGCCAGCGCGCCCTACTCGAATTCCGCCGTGGAAGCCTGGAATACCGTAGGAGTAAAAACCTGGCCGCACCTGTTGGGCATTTTCGGCGGCCACGATATTTTGGGCAGCCACAATTCAGATTCATCGGGCGTCTCGCCGCAAGCATGGTATTGGCAGCGCGTTCCCATCAAGAGCGACAGTCCGCGTGGGCAGACTGTACAACAACTATTTGCCAACTCTCAGCAACTGGACTACGGTTGCAGTACGTCTGCGAGTAAAGCCAGTGGAGCGGGACAAATCGCGAGCGTCTTCCTGCTGAGCCACCGGCCCGCACTGGGACTGCTCGAAGGCCGCATGATCTCCACGCAATCGGGCGACTGGTTTGAATCGAAATCCGCAAGCTTCCCTGGCGGAACGAGCTGGAGCACCTCTGAAACGCTATTGTTCTCAGTCCCCTTCGCCGGACTCCGGAAAGATTCCGATACGCACTCGCAACAGAGTTGAGCTTCGACGATTCATGCGGGACGCATTCGAAAATCCCGTACCGAAAGGAAAATCGACCGCCTGCTCCCGGCATTGAGAGGCTTGACCACGCTAATAGCGAGGCACGGTGGGATCGATTTCCAAGCTCCACCGGTCAATGCCGCCCGCCATGCTCACAGAATCCTCCAATCCCTGGTGGCGCAGCCACTCCGCCACCTGAAGGCTGCGCATGCCATGGTGACAAAACAGCACCACTTGGCGATTGCCGGCGCGCAGCGCCTCCAGCGATTCCGGGACGCTGCGCATGGGGATCAACTCAGCTCCCACGATGTGCGTGCGTTGATGCTCGAACGGTTCGCGCACATCAACCATGCGCACCTTCTCGCCCGCATCCAGGCGTCTCTTGACTTCATTCGGATCGATCTCTATGGCCGGCAAGTTGCCTCCGCAGACTATAAATATCACGATCTGGGCGCGCCCCGCCGTGTGCCGATTCGGCCCCCGTGTGATCGTACGGCACGCACTAAAATTGAAACCGGCGGCGGCGCGTCTGGCGTCTCACAGGCTTGCTATAATTGTCGGGTATCAACCAAGTAACGCCACGTTCTCAGCTAACAAACATGAAGTGTGTCACAACTTTCGCTCTCATTCTATTAACGCCCACGGTGGGCTTCGGGCAGAGCACCGCGCAGTTCGCCACCGGTCAATCCGCGCGGCTGGTCGTGGGCCAGCCGGAGTTCGATGCCGAAATGGACAGCGCCAGCCAGACCGTCCTCGGCTCCATGAGCGGTTTGGCGTTCGCCAACAACACGTTATTCGTGGCGGATGCCAACACACAGGGATCTCCCCCGATAAATAACCGGGTGATGATCTACCAGAACATGTCGACCCAGCTCCCGTCGCCTAACGCGGCGCTGCAATACAACACTTTGTGCCCCGTGTGCGTGGGGACGGCCAGCCTGGCGCTGGGCCAGTCGACCTGGACAAGTACGCTGCCGGCGCCCTGCATCATCCCGCCGACCACCATTCCGGTGACCACCACTCCCACCACCCCGACGTGCCTCACCACGTCGCCCCAGACGCCTATCGCTACGGGGATGAATACACCGACGGGGGTGGCATCCGATGGCACTCACCTGGCGGTCGCGGACACGCTCAACAACCGGGTGCTGGTCTGGAACACACTCCCCACGACCATGAACCAACCGCCCGACGTAGTGGTGGGACAGACCAGCTTCACGACCAACGTGTTTCCTGGCGACACGCCTTCGGCGACGTCGTTGCGCGGCCCGCAAGGCGTCTGGATACAGAATGGCATGTTGTTCGTCGCCGACACGATGAACGACCGGGTCCTGATTTACAATTCCATTCCGACCGCTAACGGCGCCGCGGCCGACATCGTACTAGGTCAGCCGAACATGACTACCTATGTGCAGGTGAACATCGCCGACCAAACCACCAACGCCGCGGCAAATAACTTGCTCACGCCGGTGTCGGTCACTTCAGACGGAACGCGCCTGTTCGTCGCCGACCTGGGCTACAACCGCGTCCTGATCTGGAATACGATTCCCACCACCAACCAGCAGGCGGCGGATGTGGAGGTGGGCCAGCCGAACATGACTACCGGCATATCGGACGACGCTTTTTCCACGCCGAGTTCGTACACCGGAACGCCCCCCCCGCCCGAAACGGCGGTGATGTGTACCGTGTCGAACGGTGTGGATTCAAACAACAATCCGACATATCCCGGCCTTTGTGAATACACGTTGAGTTTCCCGCGGTTCGCGCTTTCCGACGGCACGAACTTATATATCGCGGACGGCGGCAACGATCGCGTGCTGATTTACACGCCGATCCCCACCCAAAGCGCGGCCGCCGCCAATATCGTACTCGGACAAACGGACTTTATTACGGACGCCCCGACAGATGGCGCGGATACCATGGACGATCCGTCGTCGTTGGCGTGGGATCCGGCGACCGGCAACTTATACGTGGCGGACACCTATAACCAGCGCGTCCTGGTTTACACCATGGCGGTTCAGGATTTGCCCTACAACGGAGTGCTGAACTCGTTCAGCGGGAATATCTACGCCATCGATACCATCACCATCGGCGGCACCATCAAGGCCGGGGACACGGTGGAGATCACGATCGGCGTGTCCACTACCACCACCACCGCCGCCTACACGTATACTGTCCAAAACGGCGACACGTTCACCACCATCATCGATGGACTGGTGGCATTGATCAACGCCGGCAGCGGAGATCCCAACGTTGTCGCAAGCACCGACACCCAAGCGGATAAGGTTGTGTTGACCGCCAGGGTGTCCGGCGCGAATGGCAACCTGGTGACGGTAACCACCGCCGTTACGGGGTCGATCACCGCCAGCGCCGGCAACCCGAACCTCACCGGAGGCGAGGCCGCAGCGTCGGTTGCGCCGGGTACTCTGGTAACGTTTTTTGGAACTAATCTG
The DNA here is from genome assembly GCA_049516155.1 of Bryobacteraceae bacterium. Lineage (GTDB taxonomy): Bacteria > Acidobacteriota > Terriglobia > Bryobacterales > Bryobacteraceae > Bog-159. Next base: position 5,630 of record JBEKTJ010000110.1, on the reverse strand, counting down.
AGCGACCAAACGGCCTCCGCTCCGAACCCGAATGGACAATTGCCTCTGACCTTAGGTGGCGTGCAAGTTTATTTCAACGGGGTGCAATCGCCGCTGATATACGTATCGCCCACCCAGATAAATGCCCAGATACCTTTCAACTTCGGGTTCTCCAACACCGGCACGGCGAATGCCTGGGTGCGCATTCAGCACAGCGACGGCAGCGTCACGGCGACCAATACCGTGGCCGTGTCCATAGTGCCGGCGAATCCCGCTATCTTCGCGTACCCCGGCACGGAACCTCGGGTCGCGTATGCTTATCATACTTCGAACTACGCGACCGGGATTGTCTCGGTGGATGGCACCATAAAGGTTGGCAACATAGGCTCGATTTGTATCAATTCGAGCGCCACGCTCACCGACCAGACCGGGGCGCCGCCGACGGGTTGCACAGGTCAACTGTACAACTACACTGTACAGCCGGGCGACTCCCTGGCCAGCATCCGGGACGCCTTTATCGACCTGATGGCCAACGACCCGGACGTAATCGCCACCGCCTCGAGCGAGTTCACCCGCATTATGCTGCAAGCCAGAGTCGCGGGAACAGCCGGCAACAATATCCCGTATGAGGTAGCCGAAAGCACCGGATCGGATCTGCTGTTGACGGCCATCGGCCCGGCGCCACCAAGCCCCGGCGTGGGGGCGTTGATGTGCTGCGCCAACATCGCGGGCGCGCCCGTTACAAAGAACAATGCGGCGCTGCCGGGCGAAAACATTCTGGTTTACGCAACCGGCTTGGGCCTGCCGTCCCTGGCTCCCACTCTCGATCCGTACCTCCTGACGGGTCAACCGTATGAGGGACCCGTTGCCAATTATCCGCAGCAATTCGTCTCGGGCCAGATCAACAACGTCACCACCAATGTGCTGCGCGCCGAACTGGCGCCGGGGTTGATCGGCATCTATCAGGTATACCTGAATTTGGGCTCGGGGCTGGCCACCGATCCCGCGGCGCAGTTGTATATTGCGCAGGACGATTTTCGGAGTAACGTGGTCACGGTACCGGTGTTTGCCACCCCGGTGCTGTCCTCCGTCAGTTGCGATCCCAGCACGGTGACGGCGGGCGATACTACGACGTGTACGGTGCTTCTGACTGTGGCGGTGCCTACGGGCTTGACCACGGTTTCGCTATCCTCCTCCGACCAAGTCAATTTCCCGGTGCCGTCCAGCGTTACGGTACCCGCGGGCTCCACCGACACTACCTTTACAGTTACGGTAGGAAACATCGGGGTCACTGAAGATGTAACCGTCACCGCCACGTTGACCACCACCGTGGGAACGCTTACCTCAACCGCGACCATTACTCTGAATCCTTCATAGGATTTCCAAGATGGACGACTCCACTTCCTGGCCGCCCTTGCCGCTCGCCGAGTGGGAAGACACCCGCGCCACTCTCCACATGTGGACGCAGGTGGTGGGGAAGGTGCGCCTGGCGCTGAGCGCGCCGATGAACCACTGGTGGCAAGTGCCGCTTTACGTGAGCGCGCGCGGGCTGACCACATCCGCAATCCCCTATGGTGGAGGCGCGTTCGAGATGGAGTTCGATTTCGCCGCTCGGAATCTGGCCATCCGGAAGAGCGGCCAACCGGATACTCTCGTGCGATTGTATGCACGCTCGGTCGCGGACTTCTACCACGAAGTGATGGCGGCGCTAGGCGCGATGGGCATCGACGTCAGGATATGGTCGACGCCGGTGGAGATTGCAAATCCCATCCCTTTTCCGGACGACCATGAACATGCGTCCTACGATCCCGAGTATGTGGACCGGTTCCATCGCATTTTGCTGCTGGCCGATGCGACCCTAAAGGAATTTCGCGGCAGGTTTATAGGCAAGGCCAGTCCCGTACACTTCTTTTGGGGCAGCTTCGATCTTGCCGCGACGCGTTTCTCCGGACGCCGGGCGCCGGAACGCGAAGGGGCGGACCCGGTGACGCGTGAAGCGTATTCGCATGAGTGCTGCAGTGCCGGATTCTGGCCCGGTGGCGGCGAAATCGCGGGTCCCGCATTCTACTCCTATGCTGCGCCCGAGCCGGCCGGCTATGCAGGTTACGGAGTGCTGCCCGCGGCGGCGCTTTATCATACGGGGCTGCACGAATTCCTCCTGATGTATGACGATGTGCGCCGTGCGGCATCGCCGGGGGCCGCCTTGCTCGATTTTTTCCAGACTACGTACGATGCAGCCGCGAATCTGGGCAAATGGGATCGCGCAAACCTGGAACGGCCGACGATCGGTGCGACCGAGTGAACGCCATGCATCGCCTAACCTTCTTTCGTTCGCTTGCGGCAGCGTCGGCAGCCGCCGCTGTGCAGCCTCCCCGCGCGGTCGCCGCCATACCCAAAACCAAAATCACGCGCGTCCGCGTCTGGTAGCCGTCGAAACCGACGCGGACAAAGAGAGGGGCTATCGCTTACCGGCGCGGCGGCTTTACGCCTGCGGGGGTGTACCCTCCAGGTCCGCGAGGCGGCTTTTCGTGAATGTCGGCCACGCGTGCCAGGCGGGCGATGGCGTCCATCATTTTGCAGGCGCGGGTTTTGTTATGATCGGCGATCACCGCCAGACGGCGGACAGTTTCGACGGTTTCGCCCTGCGCTGCGTGAAGGGCGTCGATGTCGTGGCTCAGCAACTCGAGGCTCTGGCTTAGGGCCTCGTGGCGATCTGTATGCCTTTCCAAGCGTTCGTCGATGGTCATCTGTCCCCGGTGTAACTTGAAGCAGAGCTTCGGGGCTCCGCGCGCTCCTCAGGACCCGCCTCAAAGCAGCGTGATAGAGTAGCTCTCGTGCATCGCAGAACCTTCTTTCGCTCGCTCGCGGCGGCCTCGGTAGCCGCCGCTGTGCAGCCTCCCCGCGCGGCCGGCGCCATTCCCAAAACCAAAATCACGCGCGTCCGCGTCTACACTCCTCCCGAGCGCAATCCGCTTTTTAATCAGAGCGATCTGGTAGTGACCGTCGAGACCGACGCTGGCATCACCGGCATCGGCGAAGGCGGCTCCAAAGAAATGCTGGAACAGTGCGCCGGCCGCCTGATCGGCCAGGACCCGCAGTATATCGAGCGCCTCTGGCAGGACATGTCGCGCGCCTTCTTCTATCCGCCCGGGCGCGAGAAAGAGCATGCGCTGGGCGCGCTCGACCTGGCGCTGTGGGATATCCGCGGCAAGGCGCTGGGCTTGCCCGTCCACGCGCTGTTGGGCGGCATGGTGCGCAACCATTGCGAGTGCTATAACACCGCCGGCATCATCCCCGGCGTCCAGCCCGGCATGCGCATCAAGGAGCGCGCGCAACTGACTATCGCCGCGGGCTACCGGGCCTTCCGCATGGGCGCCGCCGACGCGCCTGCCAACACCACCTTCAACACGCGCGAACGCCTCAATCAGCTTTACGACGATTGCGTCGAAGCCCGCGAAGGCGTCGGCAAGAACGGCGATTGGTGCGTCGATTTCCACCAGCGTTTCGACCTGGACGAAGCTGTGCGCGGATGCAGCCTCATCGAACCCCTGGCGCCCTTCTTTGTCGAAGACCCCGTGCGCACCGAAGCTTTCCAGGAGGATCTGCCCATCCTGCGCCGCATGGCCAAAGTGCCCATCGCCGCCGGCGAGGAGTGGGGCAATCGCTGGGACTTCAACAAGCTGGTGGAGAACCACGACATCGACTTCGTGCGCGCCACGCTCCCCAACGTGGGCGGCATTACCGAGATGATGAAGATCGCCGCCATTTGCGAAACGCACTTCGTGGGTATCGTGCCGCACTTCACCGGGCCTATTTCGACGGCCGCGCTGGTCAATTCTCTAGGCACATTCTCGGGACCCGTCTTGATGGAATACAACTTCCAGGGCCGCACGCTGCCGCACTTGCCCGTCTGCCTGGATTTCAAGGATGGCAAGTTATATCCCAACGACCGCCCCGGCTTGGGAGTGGAAGTGGACTTCAAGCCATTGCGCCAAATCGCCGAGATCAGCGAGCGCGTGACCAATCGCGCACAGACTTACTTCCGCCCGGACGGCTCGATTACCAATTGGTAGAGTCGGCAGCACAAACAGTCGGAATCAATCCGCCCGTAGCGCCTCTAATGGCGAGGTCGAACTCGCCCGGAACGCCGGAATCAACGCCGCGGCCAGCGTGGAAGAAGCCAGAACCAAAATCGCCAAGGCAATGGTCGTCGGATCGTACGGATTGATTCCATAGAGCTGGTTTCCTAAGATCCTGCCCACTGCCAGCGCCAACGGTGCGCCCAACAGCAGCCCAAGCGAAATCAGCGCCAGCGCTCCACGCAGAATGAGCGCGAAAACGTCGCTGCGATCCGCACCCAGCGCCATGCGCACCCCAATTTCATTGGTGCGGCTGCCGACGTTGTACGCTATGACGCCGTAGACTCCGATGGAGGCCAGAACGAGCGCTAGAACTCCGAAAAGAGATGTGAGTCGCGCGATCAGCCGCTGCTGGTTGAACTGTCCGGCCACCCGCTCTCTCAAAGTATAAATCGAAACAATCGGCAAATTTGGATCCACCGAAGCCACGGCTTGCCGGAACCGCGCAATGGACAGGCTCGCTTCCGGCCTGGTCACCAGAACGATGTCATGCATGAAATGCGAACCGGGAGAAACCTCCTTGGAATCGTTCGGGAGAACGTCATGCTGCGCTTCAGGCAGAAAATAGAACGCGTCAGTCGGCTTGTCGATACTGTAAGTCAAGTTACGGATGTCTTTGGCAATTCCCACAATTTCGTACTGGCGGGACATTCCTATTCCAAGACGTCCAAAATGTTTTCCAAGGGGATCTTCCCGCTTGAAAAACTTTCGCGCAAATGCCTCATTAACGACTGCCACAAGCCGAGTAGTCGATGTATCCTGTTCGGATATGCCGCGGCCCCTAACGATCGGATTTCCCATGACGTCGAAGTATCCCGCCGTGACTCGACTCCAGAAAGCGGAGTTGTCGTCTTTGGGTCCGGGAACAGTATGTCCATCCACCCACACGAGACCGCCCCACTGATTGCCGTTTTGCGGTGAGTACGTGCACAGGGCCACTGCCGATACACCAGGAATGCCCATCAGCGAATCACGAATGCTGCGGTAAAGCGGCGTGAGTTGCTCCGGCCGGTAGCCAGCCAGCCTGGGCTCCATGTTCGCCACTATGCGCCGATCCCGATCGAGCCCGAGATCCTGATTCTCCAGTCTGTGCAGCGCAGTAGTGAGCAATCCCGACGCCGAAAGCAGAATAAGCGAGAGGGCGGCCTGGAATACCACAAGTGTCTTCCTTGGGAGCGATCCCGCACGGGCAGTCGAGCGGCTGCCGCCGCGAAGGGCTTCAATCGGATCGACCCGCGTGGCCATCCATGCGGGAGCAATGCCGAAAGCAATTCCAGTCAACAGCGAAACGCCGAATGCGAAGAGCAGCACCGGCACGGAAGGCGAAGCATCGATGGGTATGCTCGGCATGCCGTTGACCGGAGGAAACGCAAAATGCAAAATGAGACGCGTGCCTGCAAATGCGATCGCCAGACCCGCCGCGCCGCCTAACAGCGAGAGCCAAATGCTCTCGGTCAGGGCCTGCGTTACCAATCGCGATGCACGCGCGCCGAGCGCCATGCTCAAGGATGT